>NZ_JBEOOZ010000024.1:0-41672 GCF_040309625.1 Psychrobacter sp. 78a-MNA-CIBAN-0178 | reverse complement strand
TTTGAAATGCAACACGGCACATCTTACTCTTCAACTCATTCTTTTAAAACGTTGCACTTCTTATTTGAATCTAGGTAGTATAAAAGGGAGTAGGTTGTGCCTAATCCCTTTTATCTAAGTCTTATAAACATGGTTTAATGGGCAGGTCTTAAAAGTCGAAAGTCGCTGATACTTTTAGGGCAGTAGGCTCACTGGCATTTAAATACCCAGCACCCGCATAACCACCCACTGATTGCCAATAGTCCTCTCCTGTCACGTTAGTAACCACGCCTTTTAGCGTCACGTCTTGTCCAGCAAGCATGGTTTTGTAGCGAGCACCTAGATCTAGCGTGGTATAACCGTCGACTTTTAAGCTATTGGCGGCATCGGCATAACGTGCGCCTGTGTGAATGATATCACCGGTCACCGTCAATCCTTCAACTGCTGCTAAATCATATTCTAGGTTGACGTTGCTTTGTAGCGTGGGCAGTCCGATGACTCGGTTGCCGTCGAACGTCACATCGCCCGTGTTTTTTTGCTCAGCATTTAAGTAAGTAACACCAGCATTGAAGCGCATGTTTTCGCTCGGGCTACCAAATACAGTCAATTCTACCCCTTGATGGCGATTTTCTCCAGCAGCGGTAAAGGTGTTTGAGTCATTGACATAAGCACGCGGCTCATCAGTGCGGAATACCGCCAAACTACTGCCAATCAGACCATTGTCATACTTAACGCCAACCTCAGTTTGCTCACTTACATAAGGGTTTAAATTTTGACCACCATTGGTGACAGCACCACCATTATTAGTCAGAGGTGCCCTTGCGCCTGGCGCTAGGCTTTCGATATAGTTGCCATAAACAGACCAGTCCATGCTCGGTTGATAGACGATACCGATACTTGGTGTCCACTCACTTTTATCGTAATCTGCCGTTTTAGCCTGAGTGTTAGGATCATAGCTGGTGGTTTTTAAATTCTGATGACGCACGCCTAAAGTGGTTTTTAGTTTGTCATCGAACAATGATATGGTATCGGCTAGCGCAAAGCTTTGGAATTGCTTCTCGTTGGTTAGTTTTGGATCGTCTAAGTTACCACCGAAGATTGCTGTGCTTGTAAAAGGGACCTCAGCGTAGTCAATAGGGCGATATAAATTGGTCGCGGGTTGATTACCAAAATCATAGGCGAACGCCCCTTTTTCTTCTTGGTCATAGAGATCCGCTGCTAGTACCCAATTATGAGCCACTTCACCTGTTTGCCATTTACCACGCAGACCGAGCTCAGCACTTTGTACCAAATCTTTTCTAGAATTATCAAAGCGATAAAACGTACCTGCACCATCAACATTGTTGACGGTTAGATTGGCCAGTGAGTTTTCTTCCTCACCACTTCGCACACCGTAAGCACCATAAGCGGTAATATTATCAGTAAAATCATATTCTCCTCGAATGGTACCAAAGACATCTTCTTCATCTGAATACGTCCAAGGCTGCGCCCAATTCTTTGAGCCGTCTGGTGCTTTTGGTACTCTAGAAACACCAGCAAGTGTGACACTAGGACGGGTCTCTTTAAGCTTATTGTCTTGCCAGCCCAAATCTGCTGATAGTCGATACTGATCGCCTCTATAATCTAATCCTAACGCTGCCAGACCCAGTGTTGAAGATTCATCATCAATCGCGCTGTCGCCATCTTGATAAGCGGCATTAAAGCGCATGCCAAACGCATCATTAGTACCAAAGCGATCACTGACGTCTACGGCAACTTTGCCTTGATCGCCCTGACCATAACCGAGTGTCACCTTACGTAGCGGGTCATTGCCAGCTCGTTTGGGTAGCAGGTTAATTGTACCACCGGCATTACCACCACTTGGTGCTGCGCCATTGAGCATGGCTGATGCCCCGCGCTGAACTTCAACACGCTCGAATAATTCAGTAGCGATATACTGTCTTGGTAATATGCCGTATAGACCGTTATACATGGTGTCATCAGAGGTTGTGATAAAGCCGCGCATAAAGTAGGCTTCTTGAAAGTTGCCAAAGCCTCTGGCGACACGAACAGTCGGGTCTTTTTTGAGCAAGTCGCCCACACTTTGCGCTTGTTGATTGCTGATATATTCATTGGTATATGAGGTAGTGGAGAACGGCGTATCCATGATGTCTTGATTGCCCAAGATTCCGACGCGGCTTCCTGTCGCTACTTGACCCCCTTCATAGGCACCTGGTAAGCCATCGGCTGACGCATCGGCGCTACTGGTCACGACAATCGTATCGAGTACCACACTTGGGGTATCTGCCTGGGTATCTGCTTGGGCATCAGTACTTGCCTCTGTTTGTGCCCACGCAGCTTGACTCGCACCCAGTAATATTACCGATGTGGACAGACAAGATGAGCACAGTGATTTTAGTGAAAATGGATGGCGAGAGATACTCAAGAGATTAGGGCGAAATAAAGCAGAATATAAGCGAGACAGTTGCATGAATATTTCCAGCATATAGGTTAAATGCTTATTATAATGATAATCATTTTCATTACAATATATTACTGGATTAAATCTCAATATATTTTTATCGTATTAAGTGTACGTTTTCGTTAGGCAAAGTAGTAAGTCGTCTAAAGTTGATTAATTACACTATGTTGATTAGTCGCGCTACACCAGCAGCAACGATTGTTATTAGCTCAATTTAGAAGTCAGCACAAGTGGTTAGTAAGTGGCTAAATGCCTATTATTTATTAAATGCTTGCTGTTTATAGAAAATACCATTTACAAAAAACATAATGATTATTGCGCACGCCAGTAGACTTTAATGACCATATCCTGACGTGATAATCCAAGATTTGCCTTTAGTTGCTGTCGCAATGATTTGATATCTGCTGCCTCCAGCGCGCCCCATACCTTGTCAATATTGACAGGCAGTCGCGCAAATTGTGTATTTAATAATGCCACTATTTGCTCAGTAATATCAGTCGTTGGGGTATTAATGAGATGGCACAAATTATCTTGCAAAAAATGCGAATCATGGCGCAGTTGATGACTGAGCGTTAACGTGTGTAAATAACGGATGTCCTCTGGATCATTAGTGATGGCAATGATTAGAGGTGGCAATGGATTCTGCCAGTTTTCCAATAGATTGGCCACCGTAGGCAAGGAGGTTTCATCACAGATGAGTAAGCACTGACCAGTGCTGAGATGTTCTATTTTCTCTGGATATTCACGTACTGTTTTGATTTGACTGCCACAGTTAAGTGCGCGCGCCCAACTGCCTCCTGCCGTGTCGCCGTGAATGTAGACATCTATCCACGCTTGGACGGACGAGCTGCTCGAATCTCGCCATGCTTTTCGTAAGGTATAGTAGCGCTGCAAAGGTTTGTCACTATCTCTTGAATGGTCTTTTGACTGGTGCTTCGTAGCAGATAGACCGTCCGAATTCAGCTCAAACAAATACGCGTAGCCCGGATGAGAGAGTGGCGTACTATCGGGTGCGGTTACCAGCAGTCGATACATGTTGGGGCTGGCGTAGTAGCTGTTGAGGATAGTAAAGTGCTGCTCTTGAAGCTTGATCGTACGCTTACCAAGCTTATTGGCAGAGGTTTGCAATAGCGTTATATATTGCTCTTGTAGCGTCATCGACTCACTAATCGGCGCCGTAAAATTGATAAAATATTGACTGCTGAGAGTAGTGGTATTTGCTAAAGCACCGTTGTTATGATTGGTGGTTGTGACATCCATTAATATCCCACATCCGTATATAGCTCTTTTATCGAGGCGATATCATGCTCACTCACTGTCGTGCTAGTAAAGGCATTGATAAACATAGCGAGTTCATCTTGATGCTCTTCATTGACATGATTTATAAACTGGTCTTTGTCAGCCATGTCTAACGGTGTTTTATCAATATCGTACTGAGCAAGTGGTTGAGCCATAACATGTCATCCAAGCCAAAAATTCAAATAATCGTTGAACGACATTATATATGTTAATGATAATCATTAACATATATATTACGCTAATAATCCTGTTTATCGATTGATTGTCAGTGAAAGTGGCTCATAAATGAAAGGAGTTGGCATATAGTCGATTCAATTTAGAAGTAGTACAAGGCAACCGAGTGTAGATGTATATGTGATACTTCAAGCGAGGTTAACGCTGTAATACTTTTATAGTGGAATGACTATAGATGCGGCTGATAATATCAGTTATGCTATCACTGTTTATGACAGTGCTTACTCAAGCAAAGAGCTGGCGTCGGTAGTGAAAATAATCAAAACCGAGGAATAGGTATGTCTGCAAGCAAAGAAGAAATCGTCGCCTTTATGACGGCAGAGTTTCCACAAACCAAATGCAGGGTTGAGGCAGTAGATGATAAGGGTTCGACCTTGTCGCACGAGATAGGTATCAATGAGCTGCGACCTGGTGGCACAGTCTCGGGGCCAGTGTTAATGAGTATTGCTGATGTAGCCATCTATGTGGCGATACTGGGGAAAATTGGTATTGTACCGCTGACAGTGACAACGAACCTGACCATCAACTTTTTGCGTAAACCCTCAGCAGAAGCCCGTATCATCGCCGACTGCACGTTGATGAAAGTAGGGCGCACGTTAATCGTAGGCGAGGTTTCTCTTTATTCAGAAGGCTCTAGCGACTTGGTGGCTCATGTGGTTGGCACTTATTCTGTACCACCAAAATCTAGATAGACGATTTTAAGATAAGGTTATTTGCTTAAGACAAGGGATGTTTGGCTCAATACTATTGAGCCTGCTAGCGATAACTGAGTCCGCATCAGTCCCGCCTATTTGTGAATGCTAAACAGTCTCTATATTTTATAGATCCAACCGACGCAATCTTAACGCGTTACCAATTACGGATACTGATGATAAGCTCATCATCACCTTAATAGCCCCCTTTAATTACTGCCTTAATGCCCACATCATAGTGTTAGTAACCAACCAGCGGCTCCGCAACTCATCACCACCAGCCAAGCAGGTAATTTCCAGAACATCAAGGCAACTAGGGCAACCAATGCTAAACCAAAATCTTTTGCTTCAAGAACAGCGCTTGTCCATACAGGCTGGTACAGCGCTGCCAGTAGCAAACCGACGACTGCTGCATTGATGCCCGACAGAGCAGCTCGTGTCCGCAGATTTTGGCGTAGACTTTCCCAAAATGGTAGGGCACCCATAACCAACAAAAATGATGGCGCAAAGATGGCTATTAAGCAAATCATACCACCTAACCAACCACTGGGCGCTTGGTTCATCGAACTCCCAAGAAATGCAGAGAAAGTGAATAAAGGTCCCGGAACGGCTTGCGTGGCTCCGTAACCTGCCAAGAAAGTATCGTTACTAATCCAACCTGCTGGTATAACCTCAGCTTGTAACAGTGGCAGTACTACATGCCCACCACCAAATACTAATGATCCTGCTCGAAAGAAGGTATCTACCATGGAAAGTGTTTGGCTTGGATACAATGCGGTCAGCAGCGGTAAGCCAATAAGTAATGAGAAAAATGAGAATAACCAAAAAAATCCAGTCCGACGTTTGACAGTAATAGGAAGAGGATCATGAGCAATCACCTTATCAGGTTTGAACAATACCAGCCCAATAATGGCGGCACTAGCAATGACGCTTACTTGACCTAATGCTGAGGGAACTAGCAGTACAAAACAGGCAGCCAGCGCCATGATAGAGACTCGTGCAACATCAGTACAAAGATTTCGTCCCATACCCCATACCGCTTGTGCAACTACCGCCACCGCCGCTACTTTCAAACCATGCAGTACGCCAGAGGGAATAATATCCCCATAACTGGTAATACCCATAGCAAATAGGATAAGCGCTATGGCAGAGGGCAAGGTAAACCCAGTCCAAGCAGCAAGAGCGCCGGTATATCCTGCTCGAGATAGCCCTATGGCAATGCCAACTTGGCTACTTGCTGGTCCTGGTAAAAATTGACAAAGTGCCACCAAGTCAGCATAGCTATTCTCCGTTAGCCACTTTCGTCGTATCACGAATTCATCACGAAAATATCCTAAATGAGCGACGGGGCCACCAAATGAGGTTAGACCCAATCTAAGAAAAATAAGAAAAACAGTCCATGCTGATTTGCTTTCAATACTATGACGATCATGACCTGACATGATTTACTCTCCTCGGCAGACGCTGTAAAGAAAAGGTACTGGCAATTAAACTTAAGCTTAAATATAAATTTTGATTTGATGCCTTCACGCTAATATTTTCTTAATTACCGAAATACGATAATTTATCTAGGTTTTAATGACATGTCTACCTTTTGCGAGAGTTATTTGATGTGATATCTATGTTGCTATCAGGCAGACTATCTTGGGTATTCTTAAATAGAAGCGGTCATTTTCATTCTATAATTTTACTTATAAGTTACTTATAGCAGACCGCTACAATGTAGTCATTTACATCAGAATAGTTAAATTTTTTGGGACGAATGTTAGAAAATTAAAGTTTGAATAGCGAGGTATGTATGCCTTCTGTGCAAACTTCTAAGGAGACTGGTTCATAAGAAAGGAGTTAAACAACACCGCCTAAAGTAGCTTCAAGACTTAGTAGCTTCAAAACTTAGAAGCTCTGACAAACCCTGCTACCAACTTACGGGCAGGCGCCTCAATCAAGCACTGTGGACAATTAAGATAGGTCATCACGCAATCATTTAAATCGGTTAGCATATGTAATAATAATCCTAAACCAATGATTTTATAAGGCTTAGGTAAAAATAGCATAGCCACATATACTGCCATCGCATAATAAGTATGCAACGGATGGAAGTTAATACTACAGCGATTGGGCGAGAAAATAGGCGTGGCTAGCAGATGATCTAAATCTACTAGCATGGTTGCCAAGAGTATGAGGTAGACGCGCTTATAGTCGTCACGAAAAAATAGATAAGCGATAATCAGCGGCATGCCAAAATGCAGAAAATAATGGATAATGGTCTGAATCATCGTTTTTTCCAATTCAAGATAATGTTTTAAACAGTGCGCTGGTGACAAAGGACAATCACACCTGAAAAAATGCGCGAACCCATCGTCTAATATATGGGAATTAGTCACCTAACTGTGATAAATATGCGCATCAAGTAACATGCTAATTTAGCATTGGGAGACACTAATAAATAGTATCTCGGTCTGGTAACGAAAATCAATTGAGCATAGAGCTGTATTTATTGCTATGGATATTTTTGGAGGTATTATGATTTTAGTAAGCCAATCGCATCGAGTAGTAGCGTCAGCTGTGCTTACTTTAATGATTTGGGGGGTAAGCTTCTTTCTACATTTTTTTTGGGAAATGGCACAAGTCCCCTTCTTTGCTGACATGCCTGATGCGAGCCATTGGCAGGTAATCGAGCTTTGTACACGGGCAACTGTCGGTGATGCTAATATTGCTTTTAGTGCTTACGCGCTTGCGGCACTGTTTACAAGAGACTGGTTCTGGATCACAAAGCCATGGCGTCTATCGACTTTATTAATGTACTTTGCCGTTGGCCTGATTGTGACCATAATCTTTGAGTATTGGGCAACTGGAGCCGGTCAGAGGTGGAGCTATAGTGATCTTATGCCTAAAATGCCGCTGCTTGGCACAGGTGTGTTGCCGCTTGCTCAGTGGGTGGTGGTCCCGATAGTATTGATCTACACTATCAAGTGGATGTTTCTTGGGTGGCTGGTTTCGAAGCGTACCGAATGCGAGTAGATCGAGTAAAGCGATAACCATACTCTCTCAAAGCTCTTTCGGAATAGGCAATATCCATACCCTGACATGAGGTATGAAGCACTGTGCGATATATCGTTGAGAGGGTGTTTAGCTAATTTGAAAGGGGTTTTTGACCACTCATGATCTGAAGCACAAAGGTTCCGGACACTGTAATCAATAGGAAACCATGAAAGGCCTCCATCGCGGTCATAAATCGAAGATGACCGTCAGGCATGAGGTCACCTCGCCCAAGCGTTGTGTAGTTAACTAGCGAGAAGTAAAAGTAGTCCATAAAGTTAAGGGGGGCACTGCCGTTGGGTGAGGACGAGACCAGGTCGCCAACCTGAAAGTTATGCACAGCAACCCAGAACCCAGCCGCATAAAGCAGTGCCTCAAGGATATGAGCCAGTACGATTGAAGCAACTGTGACCCCAAGGCAGTGTCCCGGATGATGCGACGGCGTCACAAACTGTGACGAAAATTTTAATACGCCGTAATGTATTGCTGTACAGACAGCAATCAAAATCGCTGCCATTATAATTGCCAGAACCACTTTTCACCCTCTTCAAGGAAGCTATGTTATAGTCGAAGGAACAGCACAGATTATCACGCTCTAACTATCAACAGTAGTTTTTTCTTTCTCTCGGCGTAAGTACAACGTAAGCACAATAAGTCAGAAAAATTTATGTTCGTTTCGCGTCATAAGATAACGTATCCCTTTTATTTAGTATCTGTCCCGTCCTAAATGTGTTAACTCATTCTAGGATGGGATAATCGGCTATAGTAATTATTTCAATGCAAGAAGTAATAAATAACGGTTTGGATCATCATTTTCCCAGTTCAGCATGATGCTTTGATTGTTACATTAGCATACAGAACAATTCATATAGTAAATGTTGCTCAAAGTTACTTAAAAAGCCAAACCCAAATAATCACACCTGAAAGACGGGCGCGAATCCACCGCCTGGCGTACGGAAGTTAGTAGCTTGGCCTTGATAAACACGCGCAGCAGGTAGCAGCAGTTGTCCACCATACGTATAAAGACGTATGTCCACCTTTCTCGTCATTACGGTATCATCAATTTTTAGCGCTCGCTCTGTTGCAGGCACAAAAGTCTGTGCAATATAACCCTCATCCAGTATGTTCTCAAAAACGCGTCGAGTCAGTTTACTGCCGCGATAGACGCCTTTGCTTCCATAACCAGCCACTGGCTTAAAAAACAGGTCTCGTCGAGTACGCCACAACTCTGCTGCATCATCTCTTGCAACTATTCGTGTCTTTGGTACAGAATTTTCTAGATATTCAACTGCAGCGTCATCTAGCCCCCAAGCATGCAATGTCTGCGCATCGGATAGTAAGGTTAAGTTGTGTTTGTTGGCCAACATAGCATGTACATGAGGATTGGGTGTTACCACCACAGCATCCTCTAGATATGCCTGCTTAAGCAGCGCATGGTCAGGCTCCTCAAGTGCGAAATCGACCAATCGATTGTAAACCATATCGATTTTCTGTCCATGGGCCATCAGCGCACCGTCGACATAATCGAATTCAGAGGGGTCTAGTATTACAGTATCAATCCCTTTAGCTTGGAGCAGCTGACAGGCCAATTGGAACTCTAAGAACATGAACTGACTCTTGGGATTATTATCTACAATAGCTATCCGATTGGGCATAGCAACAGTGGATTGTCGCTGCCATTCCTGTTTGAACATATCAAATACGGCTTCCTCGAACCTATCTAGCATTTGATTGGTTGCAGCGCTTTGCTCTGAGGGGTTGCAACAGCGTTTTTGTGCGCGAGCGAGCAACACATTCAGAAATGCGCCGCCGGCATTGGTATTGACCTCGATGAGCTGAGGTCCATCTCTACCCAAGTGAAAGTCATAACCCATGAGAGCCCCTATTGGACCTGGGTCGAAAGCAGCTATTTCTGGTGCCCACGACAGCACTTGCTCTTGATACAATGGCAGTTCGGCAGCTGACTCGATAGCCCTGACGATTCGTTCCATCGCCTCTATCTCTGTTTTGGGAACGAACACTGGTGTTGCTGAAAAAAGCTTATTAAGCTCGTTCGCTCCTATTGGATTGTTTCTAGTCTCTACCAATTGATCGTGAAGGCTTGTATTGAGGGCTTTACGATCGAGGGTAATGCAGTAACATTCTTTGTTAAGTCGATTTGCAAGACTGTCATTTTTGTTGTTATCGATTATTTCTTCCATTTAAATTCCATCGCTAAGTAGAGTGCTCACATTGACATATTTAGTGAATAGTAAAAACAGAGGCGTTTGAGGTTAGTAACTTTTTTATGTTTCATTTTTTGAGGTTAAATCAATACTTGGTTCCTCTTTAATCAATACTTTTGCTAAAAACAAACCCAGCTCAAATAATAGCCACATTGGAATTGCCAGCAATAGCATAGATACCCCGTCGGGTGGTGTCACTACTGCTGCAACCCCAAAACAACCGACTATGATATAACGACGCTTATCCTCAAGACTCTGAGTAGAAACGATCCCAACTAATATCAATAACAAAGTAACTACTGGAATCTCAAAGGTGAGGCCAAATACCATAAATAACTTGAGAGCGAAGCTCAAATAACTATCAATATCGGTCATAGGTATGACATTTTGTGGCGCAAATAGGATAAAAAACTTCAATACGCTTTTGAGTACAATAAAGTAGGCAAAGGCAACACCCGTATAAAATAGAAATATTGAAGACAGTAATACTGGAATGGCTATTTTTTTCTCTTTTTTATAAAGACCAGACGCAACGAATGACCAAATTTGATACAAAATATAAGGCATCGCTAAAAATGCAGCGACAAAAATTGTCAAACGAATAGGTGCCATAAAGTTCGAGGTGATATCGGTCGCAATCATAGTCGAATTAGCAGGCAACTGAGCAACCAAAGGATCTGATAAAAGAGTATAGAGCTCACGTGAAAACCCTACCAGCGCTAAAAATATAATTAAAACTGCTACGCATATCTTGATTAAATGGGCGCGTAACTCTATCAAGTGTGCCGTAATAGGCATGTCACCAAGTGCACTCAGCACATCATCAGACTTATGACTATCAGCCGTGTTTATTGTCGCCTCAAGTTCTGTATCCGCTATCTTTTGTTGTCGGCTTTTTTGTCGTTTAAATAGATTCATTTATCTGCCTCCTGTTTGGTTAAGGAGGAGGCGCTATTGGGCTGATGATCTTGCTCATCAAGAGCGACTGGCTGATGTGGCTCATCTGAGTGTTGATTCTGTGAGTCTTCAAATTTTTGTATATTACCACGCATCTTTGCCAGCTCACGCTTCATATCTGTCTCAGTCTGACGGATGTTTGCTAGCTCATCTTGCATTTGTTTTCGTGTTTCAGTCAGATCAAGCTCAGACTCTATTTCAGATTGTAGGGTGGATATCATACGACGCAATTTGGCATACCATTGCCCAGCGGTACGTGCAGCCTGTGGCAGTTTTTCTGGACCCAATACGATCAAGGCAATGATGCCGAATAAGAGTAACTCGGAAAATCCGATATCAAACATAACAGTCAAATGTAATAGTTAATAGGCGAGTGAGTATCGTCAGCTAATGACACTTTTTACACTTTATGCTTATCCTCAGTGGTAGGGCTGATTTCCACATCATCAGCCTGATTACCTACACGCGTATTTAAGTCGATATCTGAAGTTGGCGTACTCTTTTCATGATCAAGCATCCGATTCTTACGCGCGTGTTCGGTTTCTTCATCTTTGACCGCTTCTTTAAAACCCTTTACCGCACCGCCTAAATCTTTACCTGCGTTTTTAAGCTTGGCAGTACCAAATACAACGACTACGACTACTAACAAAATCAGCCAATGTGTAATAGAGAAACTACCCATAACGATATCCTTATTTTTAAATTCTAATAAAACCCGTATTGGGTATTACGTTTTGACAATTTTCTCCTAACATTCACATTACAAGTCCAACCGACGTAGTCTAAGTGCGTTAGCGATCACCGAGAATGATGACAAGCTCATAGCTGCCGCTGCTATCATCGGACTGAGCAGAAGCCCAAATATGGGATACAGCACACCTGCGGCAATAGGAACACCAAGTGCATTGTAGATAAAGGCAAAAAACAGGTTCTGTCTGATATTGCGCATGGTGGCGTGGCTAAGCTTATAAGCTTTTGCAATGCCCATTAAATCACCTTTTAGCAGGGTAATACCCGCACTCTCCATTGCCACATCGGTACCCGTTCCCATAGCGATACCAACATTAGCTTGCGCTAGCGCTGGTGCGTCGTTAATACCATCACCCGCCATAGCTACCAGTTTACCGCTGTCTTGCATTTCTTTGACAATACGGTTTTTGTCCTCTGGTGAGACATCCGCATGAACTTCATCAATACCTAATTTATTAGCGACTGCCTGTGCAGTTTTTTCGTTGTCACCGGTTAGCATCACAACTTTTAAACCTGCGTCATGAAGCAATGAAATCGCCTCTTTGGTGCTTGGTTTAATAGGGTCAGCAACTGAAATAATACCAGCAGCTTTACCATCTATAGCCACAAACATTACCGTTTCACCGTCTTTTCTACGAACATCAGCTTTGGTGGACAGCTCACTATCAAAACTATTTAGGCTTTCCATAAGCTTAGAGTTACCAATAGCGACTTTCTTACCATCGACCACGGCTTGTACGCCTTCGCCAGTAGTCGAATTAAAGTCAGTAGCTTTAGGAATAATGAGTGATCTTTCTTGAGCCGCTCTCACGATAGCTTCTGCTAAAGGATGCTCGCTTGCACTTTCTACTGCGGCTACTAAGGCTAAAAACTCGTCTTCATCTTGACCTACCTGCGCATCAATTGCGGTAAGCTCAGGCTTACCAGCGGTCAGTGTTCCGGTCTTATCGACGACAATGGTATCGACTTTTTCCATACTCTCAAGCGCTTCAGCATTTTTGATAAGGACGCCGTTTTGCGCGCCTTTGCCAGTACCAACCATAATGGACATCGGCGTTGCCAAACCAAGGGCGCAAGGACAGGCAATAATCAGTACCGCAATCGCGTTAACCAAAGCATAGGCCATAGCGGGCTCAGGGCCGAATATCGCCCAGACAATAAAGGTAATGACGGAGGAGATAAGCACAATCGGTACGAACCACCCAGCCACCTTATCTACCAATTTCTGTATAGGTGCGCGGCTACGCTGGGCTTCAGCAACCATTTGTACAATTTTAGATAATACCGAATCTGCTCCAACATTGACCGCTTCGACCAATAGCGTTCCGGTGCCGTTTACCGTACCACCAGTCACGGTATCTCCTGCTACTTTTGATACAGGGATTGGTTCACCCGTTACCATTGATTCATCGACATTACTATTACCGTCGATCACTGTACCATCTACGGGTAACTTCTCACCTGGTTTAACCCGTAGCTTATCGCCAGTGACGACCTCATCAAGCGAGACTTCGATCTCTTCACCATTTTCTTCCACACGTCTTGCGGTTGGTGGTGCTAGCTCAAGTAACGCTCGAATCGCACCTGAAGTTTGACTTCTAGCTTTGAGCTCTAATACTTGACCCAGTAATACCAAGGTTACAATGACAGCTGCTGCTTCATAGTAGACACCGACTTGTCCGTTAGCATCTCTAAAGCTGTCTGGAAAAATACCGGGCAGAAAGGTTGCTACCAGACTGAAACCAAAAGCTGCGCCTACGCCTATCGCAATCAAGGTAAACATATTGAGATTGCGGCTTTTTATAGACTGCCAGCCACGAACGAAAAATGGTGCGGCGCCCCAAAGCACTACAGGGGTCGCAAGCACCAACTCAGCCCACTGTAAAACCTGTGAAGGTATACCATACTGACTAAAGTCAACTCCAAACATACCGCTCATAACATATATCAATAGCGGTATAGTGAGTACCGTACAGATCCAAAAGCGACGAGTCATATCGTCAAGCTCTGAGGTATCCTCTTCACCAATGGTGATCGTTTCTGGCTCAAGTGCCATGCCGCATATTGGACAGCCGCTATTCTCAATATCTCTAACTTCAGGGTGCATAGGGCAAGTGTAGACCGTGCCATCATAATCAGCAGGAACTTTGTCGTATTTACCGCCTTTGATAGATTTTACATCAGTGCTGTTAGTAGTATCCGCTCCATGACCATGACAACTTGCATGACTGTCTTCATCAACAACCTCGTCTTCAGGTTTAAGGAACATGCCGCATATCGGACAATCGCTCTTTTCAGTATCCCTAACCTCAGGATGCATCGGACAGATATAAACTGTACCGCTATAATTTTCTGGTACTTTATCGTACTTGCCGTCTTCGATAGGTTTTGCCTCATTACTATTATTAGCATCCGCTCCATGACAATGCGCATGACTATCTTTATTGTTGTCGGATTCAGCAACCTCGTCTTCAGGCTTAAGAAACATCCCGCATATTGGGCAGTCACTTTTTTCGACATCTCTTACTTCTGGATGCATAGGACAGGTGTAAACCGTACCACTATAATTTTCTGGTACTTTATCGTACTGACCACCTTTGATAGATTTTTCATCGGCAATATGTTTCATAAAACCACTCCTTGAAGACAATAAGTATTGATAATAAGTACAGCTCTTAAAGCACTATCATCAACCCTCGCTTGCTATTCATCTAATTATTAATCTAAAAACCTCTAAAAAGTAATTTCTATACTTTTTAATTGGAACTTAGTTTTTATCACGCAAATACTTGAGCAGAGCCTTGATAGTTAATACTAGTACTGCGAAAAACAGTACGATGAATAACAAACAGATAAGCATCATAACCCAGCCCATACCCTGCATCATTGAGCCGTTCATCGACCCATTCATCATGCCATTCATTATTATTTCTCCTTACTCTAAACTGTGATTACTCTAACTTTTCAATTCATTTTCGCTCAAATTGAAAAGATTTGCTGACTATTCATATACGAGTGCCTTTGAACTATTTTGCGAACCAACGATATAGTGGCACGAATAAGATTGCGAAATACCAACCGTAAAGATACGATTCTACAAGCCCAATTAGAAAACCTGTCCAAGTCAACCACTCAAAACCCGGTAGCAACGGTGCCCAAGCCTCATGCATACTTATCTGCTCAGGTGCAAGTAGGCCAAAGCCTATGCAAAAGAGATAGCTGATAAGCAGAAACAAAGACACACTGTTGCCCACAGGGCCAATTCCTAGAGTATTCGCTTTTGAATTCACTTCGTTCATCTTGACTCTCCTTAGTTTTGCAAAACACATTCCATGCTAGCTCACCGACCGTTTGATTATCTATTTCAACGACAAACACTTGGTGTGAGTTAAATTTTCATGCTGAGTTGACATCACTTTTTAACTTGTGAGGCGGCAGCTAGCTGGCGCCAACGTCCCCAACGGGGGATGAACATTGGCACTTGCCGTTTATAGGCAAGGTAGTCTTCACCAAATGCTTCGAGCATCTGTTGTTCCTCACGTCGAGCGAGCCATGTGTAAACTAGTACAATAACTGGAAACAGAATGATTGAGAATAGCGTTGGCCAATGCACGATGCCTTCTCCGAACAGCGCAATAAATAACCCCGTGTACTGAGGATGACGTACATAGGCATAGAGCCCCTCCGTCATCAAGCGGTTCTCACCCCGTGCTTTATGGACTTGGCGCCACCCTTGAGCAAAAAGACCAACGCCTAAGAATGCAATAGCATAGCCGAGTAGCATTGAGATCATCATGCCTGTCTCACCTAAACCAACAAGGGTCGACCATAAGCTGGCGCTGATATATTGGCTGTCTAAACCAAAAAACCGTACTAATAAATATATAGTGAGCGGAAAGCCATACATTTCTGCGTAAAGTGCAATGATGAAAGCCTGAACTACACCAGCACCCGCCCATTCACGCCAGTTCTTTGGTGCGAAATAACGGTAAAAGAACCAAGAAATGAGCACAATAACAATTAGTGCGAGACCCCAAGTTCCAGCGTGATTAAATGACTCATTCATGGCTTACTTTCCCCGTTCTCTTTATGAATATCGTATTGCATGAAATCACTTGTTGAAGATAGTAAGTAGACGCTTAAATCTACGCAATTTTAAACCAAACAGTTTTTTATAAATCCTTTAATGTTATTGTCAATGTTGGTGTGTAAGTGCATCTTTTTCGATAGCCTTTCTCCTCGCTGACGACTTGAGATAAACCTGCTCAGCCACAGCAATCACTACGATAGTAACGACTGCTACGCCAAGCACGAATGGATCTGAGTGTAGTTTGATCCAGATAAAACCACCGAGGACTAAGATATCAAGAAGTATGGCCACTACAGGTACCCACATCACCGCTTTTATGTCTTGACGGAGGTATCTTAGAACACCCCAGTGGATAGCGATATCCATGATCAGATAGAAAACAATGCCAAGCGCTGCAATTCGTGAAAGATCAAATAACGTTGTGAAAGCCAAACCCAACACCACGGTATAGACCAGTGTGTGTTTTTGAACGCTGCCTGGCATCCCCAAATGACGGTGGGGTACCAGCTTCATTTCGGTTAGCATAGCGAGCATACGAGAGACTGCAAAGATACTAGCAAGGAGACCACCAGCGGTAGCTACCATTGCGATTGCTACTGTGAACCATAGACCATAGTCGCCAAGTGCTGGGCGTGCGGCGGCAGCCAAAGAGTAATCTTTGGTTTCAATAATTTCAGCAAGAGATAGATTACTAGACACCGCGAAACCGACTAGAGTGTAAATAACTACGCATATTGCGATTGATATTACAATGGCACGGCCGACGTTGCGATGAGGATTTTTTACTTCCGAGCCACTGTTGGCAATCGTGGTAAAGCCCTTAAATGCTAGGATACCTAGCGCCGTTGCGCCAAGAAAGTCACCAACAGTATTAGTGTCACCTAATGTAGAAGAATCAACTGCAAAGCTATCAGCCAGCCATACACCAACCAATCCGAAAATGAGAATGCCGACAATTTTCAGAATACCAATAAACGATGCGACCCCTTGGATCCAACGATTACTGAGCAGGTTAATCAAAAATGCAGCAAGAATAAGCGCAGCACCAAGAACGGACACCATGCGACCGCTGTCGTCACCACCAAACAACTGCATCGTATATGATCCGAACGTCCGAGCCAAAAAACTTTGCGCTATAACCATAGAAAAATACATTAGTAAAGCATTGAAGCCAGTCGGTAAACGATCGCCGTATGCCTGATGTAAGTACATGGCGACACCGCCAGCCGACGGGTAGGCATTAGAGATTTTTATGTAAGAGTAGGCACTAAAAGACACAACGATTGCAGCGGCTAAAAATGCTAAGGGGAAAAGTGAACCTGTCATCTGAGCCATCTGCCCAGTCAATGCAAAAATACCGGCGCCAATCATGACACCGGTACCTAGCATAACTGTTCCTGCTAGTGTTAGGCTATCTTTTTGATACTGAGTATCTCTGTTTTGCTCCATGGCTATTTATCCTTTCACTACCTTTTTAACGAGTAGGATTTTAAATCTGCGGTGGATAAGATCTTTGAGTGAAGAGACCTATATTATTAGCCGTAACTATTCGATAGATCTCTATTTTCTTAGTTTAAAATACCTATTAATCTTGTAAGTCTTTACTCCAGCTCTGTAATGAGTGCTTGCATCTCAGCGATTTCACGCTTTTGTGCTTCGATAATGCCATCCGCCAACTCTCTTACCCGTGGGTCTTCTATATCGGCACGCTCACTGGTCAAAATAGCAATCGAGTGATGCGGTATCATCGCCTGCATCCAATCTACTTGGTCGACAGTTTGCTGCGAGCGCACACCCCATAGACCAAAGGCAAATAACACCACACTAACCCCATAGACCATCAAGTTTATCTTGGTTTTTTTATACATATTGCTCATAAAGGCGAGCATAATAATGGCCATCACAGCGCCCATATACAATGCCATATAAGCTCGGGTTTCACTAAAATAGACGTGATCCAATTTATAGGTATTAAAATACATCATGATAAACATCACCACTGTGGATGTTAATATCATCAAAGTGAACTTCACATAAGGATTTATACCCTGTTGATGGCTTTGATGATTCATATTCCCATTGTTAGCAGCATTGTTAGCAGTATTCATAATGTGACCTCTTTAAATTTAACAATATTGGTATAATGGACATTTTATAATTTAGAACCAGAACATTACGCCAGCGGTTACACTACTAGAGTCAACGGCTACGTTTTCTTGGCGGCGTAAGTCTCGTGCATCCCCTAAGGCTGATGCATAACTAAAACCAACGTAGGGTGATAATTGACGACTTAGGGTTTCATAAGCTAACCGAACTTCAGTTTCAAGCTCATTAAAACCTTTAGTAATACCGTTGTCAGTATCATCTTTACTGAAAGCAGTCAACTGCACTTCTGGTCTGACAATCCAACGCTGAGCTAAGCGCCACTCGTACGCTGTACCAAGATCAAGCTGGACTTGTCCATCAGTATATACGTAGGCTCTAGCGTCAGTCTCAACAAAGTACGGCGCTGTACCGACAATGCCAGCCATGATTGCGGACTTATCGTTTTCAGTATTATAAGCGACACCTGCTTCTCCGTTCCAATAGATACCGAGAGGCTTCCAGTAAGCGAGCGAGGTCAGACTATCGATTTCTTTATCACCTTCAGTTTGGGCACTACCCTCACTGCGTAGAGTGACACGATTGCTATCAGTGCCATACCATCCTTCAGCTTCAAAATCGATTTGATCGTCCTCAAACTGATAGCCTAAGGTTCCTACTGACACGCCCCATAATGGTGCACTACCCATCATTACCGGCTTATCATATTGTCCATAGGTAACACCATTAGAGTAATCTGAACTACGAGCATCGGCTGGAGCATCGCCACCTTGCATACTAGCCGTATCCATACTCATACTTCCATGATCCATACCTGCCATGTCCATGCCCGACATATCGCCTGACATATCCATACCACTGTGATCCATATTCGACATGTCCATTTTGCTATGATCCATCTCTGACATATCACCCGACATGTCCATCTCTGACATATCACCCGACATGTCCATACCTGACATATCACCCGACATGTCCATACCTGACATATCACCCGACATGTCCATACCTGACATATCCATTCCGGACATGTCCATGCTACTGTGATCCATATTCGACATCTCAGCAGCGTTTGCTAAAGGTGACATTAGTAGTAGCAAAGATGACATGCCAATAAACGATAGACCTACTTTATATTTTTTCATAATAAGGCTCATATTCAAAGGTTTATTAAACAACAGCAACTTCTCTAAACATACCGGCTTCCATGTGATAGAGCAGATGGCAATGCCATGCCCATCGACCAGCCTCTCCTGTCACATCAAAGCTAATTTTCTGTGCCGGTTGCATCACAAAGGTATGCTTGCGTACCTGAAAATCACCATTAGGCGCACGCACATCACTCCACATACCATGTAAGTGCATAGGATGGTTCATCATAGTGTCATTGACTAAGGTAATACGCACTCGCTCGTTTGGCTTGATATTGACTGGCGGTGCGTCCTTGAACATAACACCATCCATGGCCCAAATATAGCGTTCCATAGCACCCGTTAAATGTATTTCAATCTCTCTGGTAGGTTTGCGCTGTTCAGCCATTATTTCATCGCCGACAGAGTTCAATTGACTATAAGTCAAAACTTTTCTATTAATCTTACGCAGGTTAATGCCTGGATCATCGATATTCGTACGCGGACTATCTACGCGCATATCGGACTTAAAGTCATATTCTGTTTTGGCGTGCTTGGCGTCATAGCCATTCGCACCCATAGCTCCCATCATATCTGCCATGGTGAGCCACTCGATTTTATCCATCGCTGGTATCGCAGCACGAGCCCCTTTTTTGGTAGCAAGCGTAGTGGCAACAAAACCTGAACGATCTATGTTTTGAGCAAATATCGTATGCGCATCTTTGGTAGGCGTAACGATGACATCATAAGTCTCGGCAACACCAATACGAAAATCATCAACATCGACAGGCGCGACATCATTACCATCCGTTGAGACGATGGTCATTTTGAGACCCGGTATACGCACATCAAATATCGTCTGTGCCGAGCCATTAATGAAGCGTAGTTTGACCGGCTGTCCAGCTTTGACCAGTTGCGACCAATTAGCGGCTGTCGTTTTGCCATTCATAAGGTAGGTAAAGGTGTTTTCACCAGACAGATCCGTAAAGTCTGTCGGCATCATGCGCATCTTGTTCCACATTTTACGCTTATCAAAAGCAGTTTTCATATCTGTGGCGGCAATATCGGACAACAGCTTTTTGAAGTCTGGCAGATGATAGTTATCAAAGTCAGAACGCTGCTTTAGTAGTTTCAATAAATTATGCGGATCACGGTGCGTCCAATCACTAAGTAAAATGACATGGTCTTCTGCAATAGGATGACGCTCGCGTCCTTTCGGCTCAATGACAATAGCGCCGCGCATACCGGTTTGTTCTTGAAAGCCCGTATGCGAGTGATACCAATAAGTACCTGACTGCACTAACTTGAATTTATAAGTAAATGTACTATTGGCCGGAATACCATCGAAGCTAATGCCGGGTACGCCGTCCATTTCGAACGGAACGAGCAAGCCGTGCCAATGAATAGAGGTCGACTCATTCAGTTGATTATGGACACGGATGATGACCGTATCGCCTTCTTGCATCTTAAGCGTCGGCGCTGGCAATGAGTCATTAATGAGCGTCGCCATACTTGACTTACCATTAACCGTAATCATCTTTTCGCTGACGTAAAGGTCAAACTCATTACCCGTCAAGATAGGGACGACATGATCGGCTTTATCACTATTGACGACAACGTTTTGCTGACCTTTGCTTAGCGCACTATTAGCAATGGATGGCAGCGTGGATAGCATTGACGCACCAAGCAGGGTCGATGACCCTGTCAAAAAACGCCTGCGGTTAAACATGTTCTTATTATTCATAATGTTGACCTAATTTATTTTACGAGATGGTATTTAAGCCTGTATTTTAATAATACATCAATAACTTACCAGTAAGTTAACTAAAACACTATTTAAGTAAAACTAAATTTACAGTTGCTGAGCTGGAGACTCAATAGTAGCATATATTTCTGTGCTGCCATCTTTGTTCAATTGCATGACTTTATACGGCATGAATTTATCCTGATATTTCATGCCAGGGCTACCCACTGGCATACCGGGTACGGCAAGTCCAATCGCTTGTACCGGTGGGTTTTCTAAGAACTGTGCCATATATTTGGCAGGAACGTGACCTTCAAACACATAGCCATCGGTTGTCACTGTGGTATGACAAGCGCGCATTTCCTTTGGTACGCCGTAACGATCTTTAAATAAGGACAAGTCTTTAGGGTGCTGCGTGGTTGCACTTAGACCATTATCTTTTGCATAGCTTACCCAGTCTTTACAACAGCCACAGTTTGGATCTTTATAAACCGTTGCTGAGACATTTTTGAGTAACGTGGACTGAGTGGTTACGGGGGTCATAATCGGTGCAACTTCAGCTTTTTCTACTTCTTGCGTAGCAACTTCAGCTTCTTGTGCTGTTTGCGTAGCAACAACAGCCTCTTTTGGTTGTGCTGTCTCTGAATCAGAGGCGCTAGTATTAGCTTGGCTGCAAGCAGCTAGTGTTAACGATAGTGAGGATGCCGTTAACAATAAAAGGACACGACCTGATACCCGGTTATGTCCACTAGTGAATATATTAGTATAGCGTCCCATAAAACCACTCCTGAGCGTTTGATTATTGAGTATTTTAGAAAATCACGCCCGACCACTAAATGAAGTAATACGAGCAAGCTTTAAAGCCTAAAAAGCAGTACTACCTAGCACTGCGTTTTTTATTCAACAATTAATGCTGCATCTCAGCACCTTCACCCGACATATCCATCATATCTGCGTCCATCATCTCCATGTCCATATCATTCATATCCATGTCCATCATATCGCTATTAAATCTTGTGGTGAGCATTGTATATTGGTCGGCATTTAGTTCAGGTAGCGTTCTAATAAAAGCCACCATCGCCCACATTCTATCGTCATCATGGGTTGCGCCCCATGCTGGCATACCAGAGGCCATGATACCGTGTTTGATCGCCCAAAAGTTCTGTTGTGCCCCCGCTTTATTATCATAACGCGCGACAACTTCAGCCTTAGTAAAATTAGGCGGACGCGGATACAGATACTCGCTTAGATCTGTTTTTTCTACATCAGGAGCCAAGTGACAACCTGCACACATATCTTTGTAGTCTGCACCACCAGAGCTGATCATATCCACTTGTTTTAGATCTGGCACTACAATATCTTTACTAGCATTTGCTATAGAGCGCGTGCGAGCCGTCTCTAAAAAATTATAAACCAGTGGGGTATGCCCTTGATCTGCACCGATATTCACAATACCACTGCTAACAACTGCAAAGACCCCAACGATTGCCACAAACACGGTAAAAAGCGCACCCCATAAAAATTTCATATGTCTGTCCTAAAGTCTATTGCTGTTAAAATTAGTTTAGTATTTGATAGAGTCAGGGTCTACGAGTTTTAATAGTTGACCCTGACTCTTTATCTAGCGCTGTCAGATTTACTTAGAATCATTGTCACTAGTGACACAATGCTTTTGGTACATTTGCTTCATTTTACCTACGTTCGCCATCATTGACTTCATGGCAGGATCATCCATATTCATTTTGCTATGATCCATTTTTTCCATCATTTTCATGTTTTTTTCCATCTTTTCACAGTTCATCTGATCCTTTTCGGCATGCATCTTGGGATCATGTGCTAGCGCTGAGGTTGAAACAACTAAAGCGATAGCGGTTGCGACGATTGATTTAGGCATTGATTTAAATAGTGACATGGTAAGTCCTTTGTTGATTTGGTTTAAGGTCGATAAGACTTTAGAGTATTAAATCAGTCTAAAGCATACGGTATGGATTCTGACAGTGAGATGACAGCAAGATGACAATATTGTCATCTTGCCACTTTTCGTTTTTAATGTGCAACATATTCCTTTAGTATGGATTGCGAGCTACGATTGCGATTCGCACCGTACTTGTCTATGAAATACTTTTCAGATTGCAAATGTTGATCTTGATGCTCAACTTCGCAGGCTACTCGGGCATCGACATAGCGTTGCATTTGAGCGTCAGATATTTTTGCGTCATTATGATCTAAGTTTCTTGCAAACTTGGTAACCGCATCGCAGTTATCGATAATTGAAGTGCTGAGTTCGGTCGTATGCGCATTAGCCGCTGACATACCGATAAGCATCGACGTTGATAGCAGTACTGCTTTTTTGAGTGAACGATAACTTTTCATATAAAACCCTTTGCCTATTATTAGATGTTTGAACGAATGACCTGTAAAAATAATGCATAGCCGCTATTCTTATCAGGGATGAGCAACTATGTACTATGGGTATAGATTAGCAAACGGAGACTGACAATCTGATGACGGGCAGGTGACATCTTTGTCAGATAGCAATCAATTTTGTCATTTATGTCAATTTAAGCATCAATCATAACGGTATTGAGGGATTACGATGAAAGTACTATTGGTAGAAGATGAATTAAAGCTTGGGGAGTATATAAAGAAAGGGCTAACGGAAGCAGGCTTCATTGTTGACCATCATATGACAGGCTTAGATGGCTATCATGCCTTGATGACTGAAGAATTTAGTGTGATTGTCATGGATGTCATGCTGCCTGACGTTAGTGGCTTTGAGCTGGTACGTAATTACCGAGCTGCTGGCAAGCATACGCCCGTGCTGTTTTTGACGGCGAAAGATGATTTAAGTGACAAAATAAAAGGGATCGAGATTGGTGGCGATGATTATCTGACCAAGCCTTTTGCCTTTGCAGAATTAATCGTTCGTATCAAAAGCTTGTTAAGGCGCGCCAATCAATCGGACTATAAAAGTACGCTCATGCAAATAGCCGATCTCAAAATGGACATTGCCAAGCGCACTGTGCATAGGGGAGACGCGCCTATTAAACTGACCGCGAAAGAATTTTCCTTGTTACAGTTCATGCTGGAGCGCCGTGGTGAAGTATTACCGCGCTCGGTCATCGCCTCTCAAGTGTGGGACATGAACTTCGACAATGATACCAATGTGATCGATGTGGCGATAAGACGCCTGCGCATAAAAATAGACGACAATCATAATATGAAATTGATACACACTGTACGGGGTATGGGCTACCGATTGGATGCGGTCGATAGCGATACCACTACACACCCCAGTATCGAAGCGCAACATTCTGCCGCTAAGTAAGAAGCCAAGTAACATGAGATATAAATTTGACAACCGCCGCCTACCACTCTTATGGCGCACGGTATTTTTGCTAACGATATTCGTGGTCGTCTCACAAGTCATCATCTATATTTGGGTACAGCGCTCTGTCAAAGGGCATTTTGAACAAATGGATGCTGAGATTATTACCCACGCAGCTTTTAATTTACGTAAGCGAGCAACAGACTCTGATGACCGGCTAACGTTTCAAAACCTACTAAGCTCGCCATCTTCTATAAACCCACTTTCTGAAAAGCCACTTCTTTCAACGGCAACAGAAAGCGCTAACCATCTACATTCTTCTCAGCAAGATTACGATTTAAAGACCATCATTGCTGACAAAGAGGGACGCCTACTATCGAGTACCCCTAGCAACTTTGCCAATGAGCTCAGCGTAGATTTTAACTTATGGTCATTGCAACAGGATAATGACGATCAGCAGTTTGTCATTAATATCAATGACAGACGCTATCGGGCGATGATTATTGAAGACAGTAATATGCTCGCGCTTATCGCCTTACCGATCGACGTGCATCATCAGTATTTATTACAGTTTAATCGCCAGCTCAGTATGATTTTATTTGCGATTACCTTACTGCTGGTTTCCATAGCGGCATTGAGCGTCTATTGGGGTTTTGCACCTTTGGCAACCATCATTCAAAAGATGAAAGGCATTAATCCTGAAAGGTTGGATGAGCGTGTCATCGTTAGTGATATGCCATTGGAACTAAGGCCGCTCGCGGAATCTTATAACGCTATGATGGTCAAGCTCGAAAGTAATTTTGAATCCTTGTCACGGTTTTCGGACAATATCGCTCATGAGCTACGCACGCCAATAGCGACGCTGAGTACACAAACGCAAGTGATGTTGAATAAGCCGCGAAAGGATGAGGAATACATTGAGCAATTGCATCATCAGCACGATACGCTTGAGCAGTTATCAGCCATGATCAATAATATGTTGCTACTGGCAAAAACCCAAAAAGGGCTGAGTGACTCGCAAGTGAGTCGAGTAGATACCGAAAACTTAATCACCAAGCTCACAGACTACTATGAAATGATTGCCGAAGATCGTGACATAACTTTTTCGAAATCAGGAGATTTTAAAACGGTATTAGGGGATGAAGGCTTATTGCAACGGCTGTTTGCCAATCTCATGTCAAATGCCATTTATTATGCGGCCAGTGACAGTGTTATCGCTATATCAGCCACCAGCGTTCCCTTGAGTGCTGCCTCCGATACTCTTGCTCTTAATACGGCTGATGCTTTTTATACAGCTGACACTCTCAATATGGCAAAGAACCATAATCAAATCTCAAAGCAATCTTGGTTAAAAATCACCTTGACGAATCACTTAGAAAAACCGTTAAGTCAAAGTGATGCCGATAAATTATTTGAGAGATTCTATCGTCACGACAAAAGCAGCAGCCAGCATTCAGGGACAGGTTTAGGGTTGTCTATAGTGCAGGCTATCGCCAATGCTCATAAAGGTAGGGTGAGTATCACCATCAGAGATGAGTATACTTTTGAGATTGCGGTAGAACTGTTGCTTGCCTGATGGTTATTCTAAAAAACGAGATTGATGTTTAAAATCGCAGCAATGGAAGTGATGGAAGTGAAACGCTGTCTTAAAAACACGTTAGAGGCTTGACGTGTTGAGGGTTTTACCAGTCAAAAAATCGTTTTAGTCGGCGCTGATAAGCTTAGCAACAGCCTAAATGACCGCTTATATAATCAACAAATGTTATCGTGTTTTAAGGTAACATACTTATTAGCCATTCTCGGTTTAGGGTGTCTTGCTTGACCACTGCTACTATTAAAACAGTGTATAGTCAGTGAAAAGTAATATTGAACCATCAGGCACTGCTGATATCCATTTTTCTTGCTTGCTGTGCCTGCGCAGACAGAGGCGACAAAAAACTGATATCAGCAATAGCGTCGCGTTTTTAGGATATTTTGACTATAGCTATTAAAACAGTACAGCAATTGATAGTGAGCAACAGCTCGGCTACTTTAAGACAATAGGTGACATATGGATGTGTTTTCGTATTGGCAAGGGTTTTACAACAACCTTTGGTTTTGGCAATTTCCTATGGCGACTCTTGCCATTAGTATGGCAGCTTTTTTGGTGGTAGCCATTCCATGGACGGTGGTGGCTTGGTTAGATCCGCTGTCTTTGCGCAAATACAAGATTCAACAAAAACCGTTCGAGATGAAGAAATTCCTGTTGCCTTCGATTGGTCGTATCGTGGTCAACAACCTCATTTTGGCGGCGTTATTAGTGGTTAGTTGGCCACTATTGCAGTTGACTGGCGTCCACAAAGGCACACTGCCTGTTTGGTATATTATCATCGCGCAATTGATATTTTTTGTGCTACTTGATGATTTTTTATACTACTGGATGCATCACTATATGCATGAGAATAAATGGTTGTTGCGGCATATTCATAGCGTCCATCATCGTATTCGTAATACCTGCGGTATCAATGGCAATTACATGCACTGGATTGAGTATTCATTGACCGCGATGCTCACCTTGGTTGGGCCTATCTTGCTAGGCGCGCATATCTATGTGGTTTGGATGTGGGTCATTCTACGTCAGGTCGAAGGGGCGGATGGACACATTGGTTATGATATTCCTTGGAATCCTGTGCATTTGTTGCCTATGTATCAAGGGCCTATCTATCACGACTTTCATCATGCCAAATTCAAAGGCAACTATGCTGGCTTTTTACCTTATTTGGATAAATATTTAGGTAAAACGCATATCCCTGCCTATTTACGGTATTTAAAAGCGAAAAAGCAGGGCTTAACGCCGTTAGAAATAGAGCAAGGTGAGTTGCAGGCACAAAAGAACAAAAAGACAGCAACATCGTTAGGTGCTAGTAAGCCTCAAAGTATAAGCACTCATTTGAAAGCACGATACGGCCTGATTCATAATATAGTCAGAGCACTTTTAAACCGCTACGGTGTTACCCGCTCTAGAGGTACTCAGTGTACTATCTGCGGTCGGTCGCCTTGTAGCGATGCTAAAATTCATTGACTATAAGCATGCAGTATCTACAGGCATCTCACATTTTCAGGTAGGTTTCTTTATATCAATGAGCCTTTGTACTAGCCCGTTGTTTAAAGATTAATAAACAGACAATGATAAATCCTAACAGCGCTGCCGAAGCGCCAAAGCGATTCAATGCCAGACCACCATGATCGATAGGCTTGTCTAAAAAGTCACCTAGTACAGCTCCTAAAGGCCGAGTTAAAACGAAAGCACTCCAAAATAGCAGCGTTTTTGATATTTTCGTACCGAAATGCATCACAGCAATAAGTGCTAATAAAGAGCCAAAGATGATGGCACTCGTTGTATAGCCCATGCCTTTGGTATCTGCGACCCAGTCACCAAGTGCTGTACCAAGCGTCTGCGAAAACATAATGGTCGTCCAGTAAAACACCTC
This sequence comes from Psychrobacter sp. 78a-MNA-CIBAN-0178, assembly GCF_040309625.1. Lineage (NCBI taxonomy): Bacteria > Pseudomonadati > Pseudomonadota > Gammaproteobacteria > Moraxellales > Moraxellaceae > Psychrobacter > Psychrobacter sp. 78a-MNA-CIBAN-0178. The sequence continues at coordinate 14,171 of NZ_JBEOOZ010000024.1, read as the reverse complement.
TGCTTTGGGCTTGCTAATACTATCGATGGCAATGCTGCCCATCGTTTTTTGCCATATGACTAAACATACCCCAAGTAGCGCTACCAGTAACGCTGAGCTGCCAGCGTAGCCAATTCCTAGTGATCTCGTCACGTAATCTGCTATCGTTGTGCCTAATGTCGTTGTCGCAATAATCGTCGTCCAATACAACCATTTATTAAACGAATTGGCTTTAATTTGAGTGGCAACCGCTATGCCAAATAGCACAGCGAATATACCAGTACTGACGATGTAGCCTAGGTTGAGCGACATGGATAAGGCGTCGCCTGCCGTCTCACCAAGTGTCGTAGCAGCCACTTTGATTATCCAAAAAAGCAGGGTAACCTCTGGAACTTTGGACAAAGCATTTAATAGGGAATCATTATCTGCAGCGGTGGATGGGTATTGAGTATTTAAGGTTGTATTCATGTGTGGATTCACTCTGTCGATAAGCAAATTTAATGTCATATTGTTGACATGACTAAATTATCAATAGAGGTGTTAAGAAAGTGTCAAGATAGGGCCTTCTAAATTCATTGAAATTTTTTGACAAAAAAACCCTATAAATTATAGGGCAGAAGGCTTGAGCGAGTTTGTGCTATAGTCGATTCAATGTAAAAGTAGTACAAGGCAACCAAGTGTAGATGTATATGTGATACTTCAAGCGAGGTTAACGCTGTAATACTTTTATAGTGGAATGACTATAATAGCTATTTGACTGAATCAACTGTGCTGCTTAAAGTAAGGTTGTGAGCTTTGAGACGGGCCGTTCGTTTAAAAAATACGCTGGCAAGCGCACAGGTAATTGTTAGTGAAAGCAGCATTGATACCAATGTGTGGCTAAAAAAATGATCGCCAAACAGCATTTTATACATCCCCATTGTCCAGCCTAAGACAGTCACTATTTCAAATATTCTATAGCGGTACTTATGCAAAGTGGGTAAGAATGCTAAACCATACAAAGAAAATCCTGCGCTAGCGTGAGCGGCTGGGAAGCACTTGGCAGGCGTATTCGCGACTATATTTTGCCAAATATTTAGATAAGGAAGCTCGCCACCAAACAGTGTCAAATGATTGGGACAACTGACATGGGTGACTCCTTTTAAGAGTGCAATGCTAGAAGGTACGACGATAAGAATAGTCAGCAGATAACTTATTTCACGAACCGATAAAGGAATAATAAATCTGTCGAGCTTGCCATAATGGATGGTAGAAGTAGTGCTCGAAGGTTGTCTGTATTTGATAATTAAAATCGTGATTAAGTAGATAGCTGAGAAGATTAATAGCGCTTTAGGTCCATCATAAAAGATAAAAGCGTAAGGCTGAGCACCTTTTTGGAGGAGCCATTGACCGTTGGTATAGAAAAGCTCACTAATACGAATATCAAACTGGCTGTGCTCAAAGGTTAGAGCGGCAATAATGGTCAAGCAAAGGAGCTTCAGCCACATCCAATCGGTCAGGTTATTTTTTAGAGTCATTGAGGCGCCTTACTCAATTTATTAAGTTGTCGTTTATTAAGTTGCAAACGCTTAAGCTATAAAACTGATGTTTTATTCAAAATAACAGGTTTATTAAGGCCATTGTCCACAACACAAACAGCAGTAATAACGCTAAAAACTGGGCAGCAGAGCCGACATCTTTGGCTATTTTTGCTAAGGGATGTTGCTCGGTTGAGGTATGATCGACACTGGCTTCAATACCTGTATTAATCAACTCAACAATGAGGGATAAAAAGGAAGCAACCACCAGCATCATTTTTATACCGATATTAAAAGGCATAAATATAATGGCTATGAATAATACGAGATTGAGCCAAAAAACTTGCCTAAACGCTGCTTCAAACTGATAAGCCGCTTTAAAACCATCTATAGAATATCCTGTGGCTTTTAAAATACGCGCCAAACCTGTTTTACCTTTAGCATTACTCGCAAAGCTATCTACTACAAGAAAATCACCAGATACTGGCTGATTTTTATAATCAGGATGTGCGGCATCATGATCGAGAGTAATAGGTTTGAGGTTATTCATATTAGTTGCTTACTGGTCATTTAGATTAGAGTGGCTGGCAGAATCTTAAGTATATGACAAGGCACGTTAAGAAAGCGTTAAGGCATCGCCCATCTATAGTCATTCCACTATAAAAGTATTACTGCGTTAACCTCGCTTGAAGTATTAAATATACATCTACACTCGGTTGCCTTGTACTACTTTTAAATTGAATCAACTATACTACAAAAGAGTAGCAGCGTTACCCTCGCTTAAAGTATGACCCATACATCAGCAATACCGTCGCGTCTTTAGGATATTTTGCCTGTAGATTGCACATACTAAAAAGCAGTAGTTGATACCTGATTTTGCTGTGGTATCAGCTACTGCTGCTTATTGAGGTTGAAGTGAAAATACAATAAAAGCGAAAATATAATAAAAGTGCAATCACCGATATAATTATTGTTGTGATGATCCCAGTGTAGGAGGGCACTGGTTAGCACTTGGGTATCAGTATGTGCTTAGCGCTGTTAAGAAAGCGTTAAGATAAAATACTTTTAATTAGGGCGTGTCTTCATTTCAAAGATGGCGATAAAAATGAGATAAATTGCCGTCAAACAAGAAAAATAGCGTAGATAATATCGGGATATTAACAAGCTATTTGACGATGTTTGGCAAGATTTAGCCATTTTTAGCCCATTTAGATGACTATCGAGTGAATTGAAGACACGCTCTAGATTACTAAGCATTATTTTAGCGGGGTAATAATAATCTGAAATTCAAAATTTTCTAGTTTTATGATGGTATCAGCCGTTGCTTTCTATCAAGGTTGAAGAGGACATTTAAGGTAAGTGCCATTATGGGTACACTCATTTTTTAATGAAAATTATGCCACTGTCATCGTTATTTATAATAAATACTAAAGGTACTGCCGCCTGTGGTATTGGCTTGATGGGTCAGTTGCCAGCCCATATGCGTCATGATGCGCTGCACGATGCTAAGACCCAGTCCTGTACCCTCAACTTTATAGCTCGCATAATCGTCAGCCAGCAAATCTGTAGATAATGGAGTGCTATCATTCTGCTGATCTAAACGCTCAAATCTCTCATACAGCAACGGCATCATAGACTCGGGAATGCCTAGGCCTGTATCGGTGACCGTTATTTTTTCTGCATCAATAGTGACTTTGACTTCACCATCATCTGTGTATTGAAAGGCATTCTTAATCAGATTACCCAGCGCCATTTTTAACAGTTCAGGGCGCACATTAGCAGAATACTCTTGTTCAGCGACTACGGTATAAGTCACCGTTTTATAACGCAGCAGATACTTTAAGCGCTTCATCTCACTTAATACAATCGTATTAATAGAGGTTTGCGGTGCGTCCAGTTTTTCAGGGGCGCGCGAGAGTAGCAACAACGCGCTGATAATCTCGGAGGTTTCTTTAGCAGTCGTACTAATGCGCTCAGTAAATTCACTCAAATAGTGATCGCTTGCTAATTGGGAGGCCAGTACTTCTGACGCACCCATAATAATCGTTAAAGGCGTGCGCAATTCGTGGCTTACATCGCCGGTAAATAGCTGCTCACGTTTGAGGTACTGCTCTAACTTATGATTTTTCTGATCAATCGCTCGTGCTAAGACGTCAACCTCCGACGGCAAATGAGTCAATTCGGTTAAATTTTGGTGATCGTTTTCTACCGCTTGTTTTAGATCTAGTAGCGGCTTAGTAATCTGCTTTGAGGATAGCTGAGAGAATATGATGGCAATCAGCAAGCTTAAAATAACAGCCACTCTCAAGGCATTGGCAAAGATGTCTTCTAAATGTTCAAAGATGGCTAAAACAGGGTAGTTTGCCAATACCATTTCTCTGTCTTCTAAGTAAGTCAAAATAAATTTCTGTTTATTTTGCTGATAAGCAAAGAAGTGCAGGTTGGTTCTGGTCGTACCTGTTTTAGTGTTAACCGTGACAGAGGTTTCTTGCACTTTATCATCGGCCATAGTTTTCAAATCTTCAGGCGCAGTATCATAGCGGTAAATTTTGATACCTGGATCTGCCACATAGACAGCCAGCTCGCCTTCTTTTTCTTGACTCAGCTCTAGCTGCTGTAGCAGGCGTGCCTTTACCAGCTCTTTCTCCATCCTCGTCTCTGCATACACAAAAATGCTGACGAAAGTCGCGCACAGTAGTACGGCAAATAAAAAGTATGATATTCGAAACTTGTTAACGATAGAGTCAATTCTGAACATAGCATCACTTCGTAGTGGCAAAGGTAGTAAAGGTAGTAAACAGATTTTACACTTTATCTGGGTCAATAATCTGATAACCAACACCAGGCACCGTCACTATCATAATGTCAGCAAACGGCTTATCGACTTGGGCACGCACACTGTGCATATGGGTACGCAGTGCATCGCTACTAGGAATATCCTCACCCCATACCTTTTCCTCCAATTCGCTTTTACTGACGACTCGGGGCGACGCATTCATCAAAGCTTCTAATATTTTAAACCCTGTTGGTGTCAGTTTTAACGCTTTGCCTTCTCGGGTAATCGTGTGTTCCTCTGTATTCAAGGACAATTTGCCGATATTGATACTGTGATGAAAATGGTCGTCTTGATGGCGACGTATAAGCGCTTTGATGCGAGATTCTAGCTCAATGAGTGAGAAAGGCTTGACCAGATAATCATCAGCGCCACTATCGAAGCCTGCAACTTTATCCAAAATCGTATCGCGAGCAGTTAGCATCAATACAGGGGTTTTGTTGTGGAAGTCTTCTCTGAGTTTTTTGCACAGTTTTGTACCATCCATACCCGGTAGCATGACATCCAATAAGATAACGTCGTAGCGATTGTTCGAAGCCAGTGTTAAGCCACTAATGCCGTTATGCGCATTGTCTAATGCAAAGCCTTTAGGCTCAAAAAAAGCATAAATATTGGCCACGATATCTGGGTTGTCTTCAATAATAAGTATTTTGTACATAGTTATCTCATGCATAAATGTCAGCAGTGCTTAGCGCTAAAATCTTAATAGACAGACTTAAAAAATGTCGGTGCTGCTGCTACTTCGTCAGTCGTAATACCGAAAAAATTAAGTAAAGTCGGGGTAATAAAATCGTGTGATACCGGCTGATCAATCATACTAGCAAGGCTGCTTTTATCAATATTGTTGCTAGTAGGCGACCAGATAATGACGGGTACCTGCTTTTGAGCATCGGGCGCTATGGCATAGGGTAAACCATGCAAGTAGATGTTATTTTCACCCAAGCTTTCTCCATGATCGCTGATATATACCATCGTCACATCATAATCCTGCTCATAAGTTTTTAGCGTATCAATAACGTTATTTAAAAAGTAATCAGTATAACGAATGGCATTGTCATAACCGTTGATGACGGACTGATCATCGCACTTGGACAGCTCGTTAGTCATACATACTGGCTGATACACTTCAAATTCTTTAGGATAACGTTTGTAGTACGCAGGACCATGGTTGCCCATTTGATGCAATAAAATAAGCGTGTCTTTAGCTGGTACGTCCGATTTTACCCTTGTATCTGACTTAACTAAAGTATCAAAACCATTTAACATACCAATGTCACGACACTCAACATCACAATTTGGATTGATATCAGCTGTCCTGTAATTTTCAAAGGTCACTCTATCAGCCACCCCTTTAGAGCTCGAATTATTGTCTCGCCACACAACATTGACGCCTTGCTTGTATAGCGTATCTAATACGTTCTCGTTGTAGTCCGAATTATTATCATTATAGTTTTCTCGATTGGCATAACTGAACATACAAGGTACAGAATAAGCGGTAGAAGTGCCGCAAGAGGTGGCATTTTTGAAGCTATAAATGTCTGGCTGGTTAGCTAAAAGAGGCATCGTATCGCGCTTATAGCCATTAAGACCAATGTGATCGGCGCGAACGGTTTCACCGACGACAAAGACCATGAGTTTAGGTTTTGCAGCGTTAGTTCCCGCAGTAGCAGTGAGACGTTTGGCATCTGTCGCATGTGCTATCAAGGTGTCAGGACGACGTAATTCATCGACGTAATCGGTACCCAATTTGATGACAGAGTAAATAGGAGTAATGGGATTGGCGTAGCTACGAACCATTTTATGTTGGCGAAAAAAGGTCGCGTATTGATCCCCAAAAGGTAGTAGAGCGACGGCTATTAAAGCGACAGACAAGATTAAAGTCGCGCTCCTTTGCAATAATGCTCGACGTAAAGGCACTCGTTTGATACGAATCTTTGCAATAAGAACAGCGGGTACAACACCTAGCAGAAATACCCGAATAAAAAAACTTAGCGACATCAGCTCCATCGCTTCTGCTCGATCGGTCTGCATACTGTTGATCAGCATACTACGATCAAATATCGTACCGTAAGCGTCTGTAAAATAACCACATACAGCCGCTATCAATACCATAGCGATGAGCACTGGCTTTGCAATGGGTCGATAGCACAACAACTGAAAGATCAGCCACATCAAGCCTAACAACAAGGCTATGATCGAAATGATAAAACCAATATTAGTGCTAACAGGATAGATACTTAGCACTTGTGTAAAAAAACCAAAATTCGCAGTAGCGACTATATAAAGAGCCACGATGATAATCAAATAACTGAGATTGATCTCACGATTAAAGAGATTGCGTAGATAGCTTTTTTTAGTACTGGCTTCGGTAATATCGGTGCTAAGTGCTTGAGAGGTTGACATAGTGGGGCTTCTCAACAGAATGATAAGGAATGCAATTCCTTACGATAACAAGTGCTCTGTTAAGAAGACGTTAAGACAGTTGGATTAAGGGATAGTTTGAGTGGGTATCAGGATTCATTAGACTGAACAATGAGATAGTAGTGTTGGTTACATTTCTGATTTAGGCAATTCTATCGATAGTATTAACTCTAAGTATTCACAGTTTGCTTAGGGTCTGTTGAACATTCAAATGTGGCACTGGCAGTGGCTATTTTTTAGACAATGCGCAGTCCTAATATTTGAATGTTCAACAGACTGTAGTGGCATAATAAAATTGGACAGCTTATAAGAGGTTATACTACCCCAAAGAAGGAATACAGTATGACTACCAAACGTAGAGAATATACCCGAGAATTCAAATTAGAAGCCATTAGCTTAGTGGTTGATCACAATCGCAAAGTTGCAGAAGTAGCCGAGTCTTTAGGCATCGGCATCTCAACCTTAGACAACTGGGTACGCAAGTATAAAAAAGAGCAGCAAGGCGTTCGTCCAACTAAAGGTCTAGCATTAACTGATGATCAGCGTCGCATACAAGAGCTTGAGCGAGAAGTCAGACAGCTTAAGATAGAGAAAGACATTCTAAATGAGGAGGGATTAAGCGAAGCACTGCTTCGCCCCGACGCAAGGGGAGAGCTATGCTCGAGTGGGCTTCAGCTCTGCTGGCATCGGACAACCTCAACGTCTATCGTTGATTAAAAAGCTGGCAGAGCAGGACAAAAGATTAAGTAAGAAGAAGCTGTGTGACTTGTTTGATGTGGTTAGAAGTAGTTACTACTATGGTATTAAGACTAAGCCTATTGATGTTGAGCGAGTCAAACTCCAGTCTTTAATACGCCAAATATTCAACGACTCAAAGCAATCAGCAGGGGCTCGGACTATAGTTGCCATTTTAGCTAACGAGTATGGCATTAAGCTAATGCGTTACTTAGCGACTAAGCTTATGGAGCGAATGGGTTTAGTCAGCTGCCAGCTCAAGACCCACAAATACAAACACGCTGACGAGGCGCATATAACCTATGACAACCTTTTAGACCGAAACTTTAACCCAGATGCGCCTAATCAAGTCTGGACAGGCGATGTGACCTACATCCGTATCAAAGGTGGCTGGTGCTACTTAGCGGTTGTTTTAGACTTGTTTGCTCGCCGTGTGGTTGGCTTTAGCGTATCCGATTCACCTAATAGCACCTTGACCGCATCAGCGCTAAAGATGGCGTATCAGACTCGCCTTAAACCAAGCGGTGTGCTGTTCCACTCTGACCAAGGCACGCATTACACCAGTAAAGAGTTCGCTGACGCGATAGCTGACTGTAAGGATATGAAGCAGAGTATGAGCCGCAAAGGAAACCCACTACGGGCACAGCCCTCCGCCTTGCACTCGGGCAAAGCAGTGCTTTGCCAATCCTCGCTCATGGGATAACGCGCCAACTGAACGCTTCTTTAGGAGCTTTAAAACCGAGTGGATGCCAAAGGGCGGTTATGAGGATATCGCTGAAGCATCGAGCGCCATTAGTGATTATATCTGGGGCTACTATCAAACCGTGAGACCGCATAGTTTCAACAATTATTTAACACCAGTAGAAACAGAAAAACGTTACTTTAATAAAAACCTCTTAGAAGGTGTCCTAAATTAGTTGACCACTATAAACAGATCTTGGCGGTCATAAAAGTTGCCCCAACGCTTATAATTATTATCCGTTCTCGACTCAGGGTTATAAGGAATGGCAATGTAGGTTTGAATTTTATTAGTGTCCTAAATTAGTTGACCACTACAATTTTTTACTTACAACACGCAACCTTTTTAACACACGTTGATTATAAATCTTTTTTTCAAGGTGCTAATATAATTGAGTAATACTTAACTTAGATAACATAAACCACTGTTTCTAATAACTTTCATCTTGTATTATCACAGATTATTGGTTTATCGCGATTTTGCAAGCTTTACTTAATTGGATAAATTATGCGTGCTTTAACTTACCACGGTGCTAAAGATGTGCGAGTGGACAATGTCCCAGAACCTAAACTGCAAGAAAAAGATGATGTTATTTTACGTGTGACTGCAACTGCAATTTGTGGCTCAGATTTACACTTATATCGTGGCAAAATGCCTGCAACCGAGGAAGGCGATATCTTCGGTCATGAGTTTATGGGTGTGGTTGAAGAAGTAGGCTCTGAAGTCACTGCTGTTAAAAAAGGCGATAGAGTTGTTATTCCTTTTGTTATTGCATGTGGTAACTGCTTTTTCTGTCAGCATGACCTAATGTCCGCTTGTGAGACTACAAATACAGGCCCAGGCGCTGCTATTAATAAAAAAATAATTCCGCCACCGGCTGCTTTATTTGGTTTTAGCCATTTATATGGTGGGATTCCTGGTGGACAAGCAGAATTTGTACGGGTTCCTAAAGGTAATTTTAATCCGTTCAAAGTAAATGGCTCACTGTCAGATGAGAAGGTTTTATTTTTATCAGATATTTTACCAACTGCTTGGCAGGCCGTGACTAATGCCAATATTACTAAAGGTTCAACCGTAGCTATTTATGGTGCGGGTCCTGTGGGGTTGTTATCAGCAGCTTGTGCTAAAATGTTAGGCGCTGAGCAGATCTTCGTGGTAGATCATAATGACTACCGTTTGCAGTATGCCAAAGATACGTACGGGGCTATTCCGGTTAATTTCGATAAGGTAGATGCTGCTGAATTCATCATTGAACAGACCAAAGGACATCGCGGCGTTGACGGCGTTATTGATGCGATTGGCTTTGAAGCCAAAGGCAGTATGCTAGAAACAATAATGACCAATTTGAAAATTGAAGGGTCAAGTGGTGCAGCTTTACGTCAATGTATTGCAGCTGTGCGTCGTGGCGGGGTCGTTAGTGTTCCTGGTGTGTATGCAGGACCCATTCATGGTTTCTTATTTGGTGACGCTTTTGATAAAGGGCTTACTTTCAAAATGGGCCAAACCCATGTACACAAGTATTTACCACAATTATTAGAGTATATTGAAAATGGTGATTTATCACCTGAAGCTATTATTACTCACCGTATGAATTTGTCTGACGCTGCTAAAGGTTATGAAATTTTCGAAAAGCGTGAAGAAGAATGTCGTAAAGTCATTTTAACTCCTTAATTTTTCAAATTTACCCTTTACTTTTAACATTTAAAGGTTAGGTCATAGCTGCTTTAACGAGATTATCTTAAATAAGGGTTATCGCTAAAGCAGCTAGTAAAAAAATCTTTGACTTACTTTTCTCTGCACACGGCAAAAAATCACCCCCCAACCGATTTTTATGGGTTTAGGGATTAAAAAACTAACTAACTGTCTTAGATGGTCTTAAAGCTTAGAAGTGTAAAGCACAATAAACTTTCTTATATTTATCAGGATCATCTTTATTAGCTACAAACCCTTTGCTAACCAACTTTACCGAGTTAAATGTTTCACCTTCATCATTAGTTATCATAACAATCAAGTTTTGATCCTCAAAACTTTGGAGTTCTTTAATCAGCTCTTTAATTGTCTTAGTTCTATCTTCCCATTGCACTATACCTAAAAAATAAGAACTCTAAACGATACTCTATCTATCATTAGACTTGTTATTAATATTAAATGATAGTAATATCTTATTATTATCAATGAACATTAGTTATTAAGTCTAAATAATATAGGTGGCGTTATGACCGTTCGTATTTATGTGAGAGCCAGCACTAAGGATCAAGACGCTACCAGAGCATTAGCTGATTTGGTGACCTTCAGTACAGATTATGACGATAACCTTGTTGAGTACGTTGAGCATTTCAGTGGTACAAAGCTCGATAGGCCAGTATTAGCTAAGCTATTAAAGGACGCTGATCAAGGCGATATTCTGCTGGTTGAAAGCGTGGACAGATTAAGCAGGCTATCTCAAGATGATTTTGCAATTCTAAAGCAGCGCATCAAAGACAAGGGCTTACGATTGGTGGTGGCCGATCTACCAACCACACATACGGTAAGTAAGGGCATGACAGGTGAGATCCTAGCAGTGATTAACCATATGCTGATCGACTTGTTAGCAACGATGGCAAAGCTTGATAACGATAAGCGTAGAGAGCGTATTAAGCAGGGGTTAGCGAATAGTGGTTATAAGCCCACAGGTAAGAAAGCCAATACAGTGAAACATAATCGTATTAGAGAGTTGGCCAGTCAAAACAATATGACGAAAGAGGAGATTGCTAAGGCGGTTGGTGTTGGGGTGGCTACGGTTTATCGGGTGTTAAAGCAGGGCTAACAGCTGAATAGTTGAGGTATTTTAAATAACAGTTTGTCTTTTTTATAGACACGATACTATTAGATACATAAGAACCAACTTGGAAGTTTTTAATCATGCAACCGACTTATTATAGTGTTTAACAAGTAATCTACAGTTTCGTCAAGCATGAACCGATGTAAACGTTAAATAACATTTTAGTCTTATTCATAACTTTTATTATTTCTTATTATTTATGGCACATCAGCTTGATTAGGTTTTAAAAGCCATTATCCTACCCAGTTTTTTGTCTAAACCTCATAGATTCAAGAGTAGCAAGCCATATCAAAGGTAGGATAATCAGCGCAGAACCTATTAACAAAGTCATATTTGGTACTTCATTAAACCATATGATTCCAACCACCACCGCTCCTATTAAACCTGAGTATTCCGCACTAGAGACTTTGTACGCTTCAATGTGTCGATACACCTGTACGCATATACCTGCATAAATCAAAATGAATACATTTGAACTGGCGGCCGTAATCAATGAGCGCCAATCAAATGGCTGTCCTTCCCAAATAGCCAAACCAAGCGCGAATGGGATTCCTAATAAATTGGTCAAAAGTAGCGTTTGATACACAGTATGATGTTGTGGAAGTTTACGAACTAACAGATTGTTTAGCGCCATGGTTACCGCCACTATAAGGGCAAACACCGCCCCTAAATTGATCTGTTTCGGTTGTACAATAACGAGGATACCAGCAAAACCTAATATAGAGGCTGCGATAGTCGGAAAGTTTAATCTGTCTTTATAAAATAAAAAACCCAGTGGTAATACAAATAAAGGGGCGGCATAAAAAATAGCATTCGCAGTCGCAAGAGGCAGTGCTTGAAGAGACAGTACCATGAATATCACACCCAATAACCACACGTGACTACGAACAAAGTGCCATTTTATATTACTGAATAACTTGTTCTTTTTATTAATTAAGCAAAATGGCAACAGCATTAAAACCGCTGTGCATTGACGAAACAGGATAAATTGATATACCGCCGTCTCAGAGGGCAAGGCCTTTATCAAGGCGTCTGAGAAGACCGCAATGATATTTCCTAGTACCAATAGCGTCATGGCAAATGCAACACTCATCTTTGGCATTCTTAGCCTCCTCGCCCTACTCTAAATTCAGAAACTGTTAAAACCCCAATGGGTTCATGCTGATTTAACGATCTGTCAGGCAGTATATTCAAGTAACGGTATGATGTATAATGATATAAAACATATTTAGTATTACCTGAGGTAATAATGGATTTACCACCGCTGCGTGCAATACAGTGCTTCGAGTCCGTTGCACGGCTTAACAGCTTTTCAAAAGCAGCAGAAAGCCTCAATGTGACACAAAGTGCCGTGAGTCACCAAATACGCATCCTTGAAGAGTATCTTGGGGAAGCAATGTTTTACAGGCAAGGCCGGACCTTTTCGTTGACAGAGGTTGGTGAGCGTTATTTCACAGATGTGAGTGGCGCATTGGGTCTACTTTCAGATAGTAGTCAGATTATTAAACATGGAAAACCTGGGCATATACGCTTAGCTCTGTACAGTTCAGTCGCAGTGAATTGGTTGATTCCTCGACTAGAAGACTTCTATAGACAGTATCCAGAAATAGAACTCACTTTAGATATGGTTAATCATCCCTCTGATTATAATGAGCAAAGGGCCGATTGTTATATCACCGTCGATCCTCCTCCACATGCTTTCATCAGTAAGTTTTTATTTACTGAAACTTTATATCCTGTGTGTGGTCAAAAGCTTTGGGAGAAAATAAGAGATAAACCCCTTCCTGACGCATTGTGGCGGCATCCAATATTGTCTGTGAGATATGCAGATACAAGCGTGAATACAGCAGAGGATTGGCTGCGGTGGTGTAAGGCAGGCGGATTTGAATTGCCAAGCGATATAAAGATAAATCATTTTAGTCATGTACTACTAGCGATAGAAGCCGCAAGGTACAATCTGGGCATTACTCTTACCAATAATTATATGATGCAGGATGACGCTTATAAACAAAATATCGTTAGAATTCCAATGCACGAATTTCTAACAGGGGACCAATTTTACTTCGTTTGCAAGGAATTAAAGAATAATCAGGATGATATTATTAAATTAAGCGAATGGCTGAAATCCCAATGTAATTAAAAAAATCTTTACCTTATTTGTTATCAAAAGATCAAATTATGATTTGTTATAGGGGTTTAAAATGATGATTTAGAAAATCCCGATCAACAATTCATAAAGACTCATATCCTCAATAAATAGTCATTTATTTTATCTGATCTTAAATAAGATATAGTCAATCCAACTTAAAGTTGTAACAGCAGACATTGCTGAATAAATGATTTAGATCATTCTCACCCCAGCCCTGCCTGAGCTTTTTTACCTCAGCCCATTTGTGTTCAATAGGATTTAGATCAGGACTGTAAGGCGGTAGCCAGAGTATACGGTGACCGTGTCGGTTTAATAGCTTTTTGATACGTTTGTTCTTATGAAATCTGGCATTGTCCATGACGATGACACATTTGTGACCAAGCTTTGGAATAACGTTATAAAGACTTAACTATATGTTATCTATCAGCCCACTTTAGAACTGACTTTTAGACTAAACCTAGAAACAATACAAATAAAAAAGTTAAGTAATGCATAAGGATTAGATTATGATTGCTAATGTATTTAATTCCATCGCAGACTCCTTCTTTAATTTTTTACTAGCCATTATTTGCGTACTCATGTTATTGGCACCACTGTATAAATGGAAGTCTCGTCCTAACAAGGCGCTCACCAAAAGAATAATAATAGCAATTTTTTTAATTCCAGTCTCTTTATATCTTCTAGTAGATACTTTCAATACTAAAGACCAGAAAAAAAACGATCAACTGTTATCAGTTGCTCATTTATCTGAAAGAGATAGGCCATTAGAAAATGAAAACCATATTAGTATGCCTGATAAGCATGCTTTTGCAGCGGCCCTTGAATTGAATGGTATTAGAACAAAACAAAATAACGAGAGCCGGACCAACCTTAAAGAGAATAAAGATGAGCATCAAGAAGGTATAGTGTATTAAATATAAAAATGTTATAAGATAAAACATCTCAACAGATATACTCAATTATCATGACTTACTCAC
>NZ_JBEOOZ010000023.1:0-45227 GCF_040309625.1 Psychrobacter sp. 78a-MNA-CIBAN-0178 | reverse complement strand
GATGTCAGTTTGGTTAGTCATTGCTTATTCTCCTGTTAGTGGATTATAAGCAGTTACACAGTTTTTAGGAAAGGCTCTAATGTTGAGATACTACAATTATTTAAGGCCTGCTCTTTTTCTAACACTAAGGCCTTGTTTGCTTCAATTACTCTGCCAAAGTTATTGTTAGGGTAGCTATATTTATTGGAGGTAAAGCCAACTTGTTTATTGCCACTGGTAGTACGGATAGGATAGTCACTATTATTATCTTCAATAATACAGACAGAGTTTCTATTACCAATTTCTGTGACGGGTATAGTGAACCGATATACGCCAGCGTCAGCTGTTGTTAATGTTTGGGTGGCATAAGTCGTCGTAGGGTTATCACAATCATTTACTAGCCGAACTCTACTAGCGACGCTCCCTGTTTTAACTAAAACACCTGCTTCATTGCTATCGAATGTACCATTAAAATAATTACTATTACTGCTATAAGGAGCGCCTACCTTGTCTGGGTCAGCAGCGCTATCGCTGATACCACCGTTATCATTAAATACCGTACCAGAAAATATATAATTTAAGGGCTCGCTCTCTACTCCAAAGCTGATCCATTCGTTATACGTCTCACCAACCGTCTCTCCTGTCAAGCCGTTACTACCATTCATGATACCTTCATAAGTTAAGGTAACAGTGCTCGCATTTCTTACTGCCACTACGTAGTTACTGGCACTGTTTTCAATACCATAGCTGATATATTTACCACCATCGGCAATATTTGATGTTAAAGGAGGGTAGGTAGTCTGATTATTAGGGCTGGTTGAAGTCGATTTTATAATGTTTGAAAAGGTTGGCGTCGGCGGTAAAAAGCCAGTGGCACCGCTTCGAACACTGACTTCTCCACCCGTAGTGCTAGGTCTATATACATTACCGCCCTGATTGGTACCGTTAAGAAAGTCAAAACGATAAAAATATAGCTTATTGCCACTATTTTCGCGTAATTGAAATGAGGTTGTGGGTCGTTATAAATAAAGTTATTAGTGTTAGCTGGATCTCTTTTACCCATAAAATAATCCCCCATGGCTTCATAGTAATAGGGAACACTTGGGTTTGTTCTAACACTTGCTTGAACCGCTCGACTGTTTAAAGTGCTTTTAGTAAAATTTAAAGTATGTTGCGCAACCTCTGAGTTACCGCTGGTCGTGTAGCTGGCTTGACCAATCTTAATAGTATGGATAGCCGTGTTGTCATTAGGAGTAATGGTAAAGGTATAAGTAAATTTATCATTGCTGACATTAGTATCTGCAAGGTTGCTAATCTCTATACCATTGGTCCCTGTAGCTGGAAGACCTGTAGGCTTTATCTCAACATTACTTAGATAACCGCGAGTATTATTGTTAATACGTGTGAGCGTAAAACTACCAGTTGCACCTGAGCCAGCAGCTATATAAGTGCCAGAAGCTGTACCGTTTGATAGACTACGGCTGGTTACAGTAATAGTGCCCATATCTTGCGGTGCTGCGTATGCTTGACAAGAACCTATCACAATAATAAAGGCGATAGGATACTTCATAGGCATATTCAAAGTCTTTGCAGAATCAAAGATTGAGGAAAAACGATAGCTCATGAAATATCCTGAAGTAAATTAGACGCACTATTGTAAATACGACAGATGAGAGTATATGTCGCCATATCTATTTATAGCACAATTTCATAGAGTTACCGCGCAAAAACTGACTAAAGGGTAGTATTACTTAGATTAGCGGTAAGTGTGTTTATGTAAGATTTGTTATATAAATGTTTTTAGAGCGTGTTCTCATTTTAAAAATGGTCATAAAAATGAGATAAATTGCAGTCAAACGAGGAAAATAGCGCAAATAATATCGAGATATTAATCAGCTACTTAACGATGTTTGGCAAAAATTTAGCCATTTTCAGCCCATTTAGATACAATCGCTTGGATTGAGGACACGGCCTAGTATTAATTAAGGGTAGAAAGTGGCGCATCGATAGACTCAATCACGCCGCCGCCTAGACAAACCTCATCAATATAGAATACTGCTGATTGACCTGGGGTTACCGCCCGTTGTGGCTCGTCAAATACAGCTCTCACCTCCAAACCTTTATCATCAATAGCAAACACATGACAGGCTTGATCTGGCTGACGATAGCGCGACTTTGCCATACAATGTAAGCCTTCAGCGCTAAATATAGCTGCAGGAGGTAGACCATCGACCCAGTCAAGCTTATAAGCCTGCAGCTCATTGCTCAGCATCATTGGGTGCTCGTGACCTTGACCAACGATTAAGCGGTTTTTATCTAAGTCTTTTGCGAGTACAAACCATGGCTCTTCGGGACGGTCTTTGACCCCGCCAATACCGATGCCACCGCGCTGACCTAAGGTATAATACATAAGTCCATCATGGGAGCCGATAATGTGGCCATCGTCAGTGACGATATCGCCTTTTTGGGCAGGCAAGTACTGCTGTAAAAAGTCTTTAAAGCGGCGCTCACCAATAAAGCAAATGCCCGTTGAGTCTTTTTTATGAGCTGTAATTAAGTCGTGCTCTTCCGCGATTTGACGTACGACCGGTTTTTCAAGCTCACCAACTGGGAACAGGGTTTTGGCAATTTTGTCGCCGCCAACGGCATGTAAAAAGTAACTTTGGTCTTTATTGTTATCAAGACCACGTAATAGCTGCGCGACTTCCATACCATTGTCATTTTTGTAATTCACACTACGACGCGTATAATGACCGGTAGCGATATAATCAGCACCTAGAGTGAGTGCGTAGTCTAAAAACGCCTTAAATTTAATCTCTTTATTGCATAAAATGTCAGGATTGGGTGTACGTCCTGCTTTGTATTCCGCTAAGAAGTGCTCAAATACCCGATCCCAATATTCCATGGCAAAATTGGCGGTGTGTAGCTTGATGCCTATCTTGTCACAAACGGCTTGCGCATCGGCTAAGTCATCCATCGCTGTGCAGTATTCGGTGCCGTCATCTTCTTCCCAGTTCTTCATGAATAGACCTTCCACCTTAAAGCCTGCTTGCTGTAGCAAAACGGCAGACACGGAAGAATCGACCCCGCCTGACATACCGACAATCACATGTTTGCTGCTAGGATTGTCGATATCGGCAAGCGTCAAAGGGCGCTGGGCGCTGAAAGAATCAGAAACGGATATGCTTGAAGTATTTGGCATGACTGACATAGAACGGCTCAACTTTTTATACCTTGTCCAAATTTGAAATAAAGTTTGAAATACCACTGACCTCACTACAACGCCTTTAATAGGCTTAGTAAGTTGACAGGGTTATCTCATCGTTTAGACTTATCTCTTGGACTGGGTATTATGATAAAATAAGCGTCACATTATACCAGTTAATTTAAAACTGGTGGCGAGCTATACGGCCTGACTGCCAGAAAATAGCTTTGAAAATTTAGATAGTGATTGTCAATTATTTTAATCACGCTTAATTTGGAATAACAATGATAAAAATTGGTCAAGGTATCGACGTTCATGCTTTTCATAATAATGGTCAGCAGCAGCAATACGTCATCTTAGCGGGTGTGCTTATTGAGCATAGCCATAGTTTACTGGCGCATTCTGACGGCGATGTAGTACTGCACGCACTCGCGGATGCGCTGTTGGGTGCCTTGGCGCTTGGCGATATCGGTCAGCACTTTCCAGATACTGATGCGGCGCATGCGGGTCTGGACTCGCGAGTATTGCTACGTTATGTCTATAGCAAGGTACAAGCGGCAGGATATATGCTTGGCAATGCTGATATTACGGTGATGTGTGAGCGCCCAAAACTTGCCCCGCACAATCAGGCCATGCGTGAGAATATCGCCAGTGACTTGCAAACTGATATTGGACATGTCAGTGTCAAAGCCACAACGACTGAAAAACTAGGCTTTACCGGTCGGCAAGAGGGCATTATGGCCAATGCCGTGGTATTATTAGTGCCTAATGTCGTCGAAGCCAAATAACGATTGGCTGGACCAGTATATAGATTTTGCTTGTAATACCGTGGCAATCGCCCCATGTATCAACCATATCTTCATAGTACTATTTTGTCATATAAATAACCATTTCAATGAACCGCTTTATCAATAGGAGCTTTTATGAGTGAGCAAACCCCAAATACCGCTGCAAACGATGTTGAACAACTGATCCGTGATCAAATTAAAGACAATAAAGTCATTCTTTATATGAAAGGGACACCGCAGTTTCCACAGTGTGGTTTTTCTGCTAAATCGATTGAGGTACTTACCCAAATCGGTCGTCCATTTGCCTTTGTCAATATTTTAGAAAACCCAGAAATCCGTGCAACATTACCAAAAATTGCCAACTGGCCAACGTTTCCACAATTATGGATTGATGGCGAGTTGATGGGCGGTTCTGACATCATTTTACAAATGTATCAATCAGGTGAGCTTAAGCCGTTGGTTGAAGCAAACAGCCCTGCTGCTTAATATTTACTCGCATGATTAGACTAACTTAATGTCTAAACGCAAAGCGTGATATCAAAGCACAGTGAACCCGAATGACCTTTCTTAATAGATTAAAATGGTTATTCGGGTTTTTTATTGTCTGTGCAATTGATTGTTTTTATAGGTTTTAACCCCATATAGTGTTCAAGATAAATCCAGTTTATATAATAAGAGAGACTTATGAATAATCAATTAAATAATAATGAACTTACTGAACCACAAGTTGCTGATCAAGAAAATGATCAAAAAAATAAGCAACAAGAAGTGATCAAGCAAGCGGCTATCGAGAAGCGCCGTGAACACCTAAAAAATGAATCTACGCGTATTATTGATATTGCGGGCAATGAGCCGAATTCAGCACTTAAATGTATCCATCAGCTCAGTGTGGCAGGCGGTGCAACTGAAGCGACTTATGTGGCCATTGAGCAGCGTGTCGTTGCGGATCAAGACACGGCTGGTGCTTATCACCTAGCATTAATGGCACAAAATACGCCAGATTTGCCGATTGATGCGCGTCAGCTAATTGAATTGGTTGTCAATAAGGGTGATAACGATCAGCGCTTGGCATTACTCAAAAACTTACCACTGCCACCCGTTGAACTGATTAAAGGTCAGATCTTAGCCAGTGATGACGGTGATGCGATTGGGCAGATGAATGCCTACTTGCAGATTAATCCAGAGGGTTATGGTAGTCAGCATATGCTAGGTAGTGGTCACGCAGATCGTATTGTGCCGCTGAGTCCTGGTAATAATATGAATACCGACTAAAAATTGCTATAATTGGTGACTATTTTTCTCTATTTATATTGACGTTATCTGTCAAGCGAGGCATGCATGCAATATCCAAAACATTACGACGTGGTAGTTATCGGTGGCGGTCACGCCGGTACTGAAGCTGCTCTGGCGGCCGCACGTATGGGCGCGCAGACCTTGCTGTTGACGCATAATATTGAGACGCTGGGGCAGATGAGCTGTAATCCAGCGATTGGCGGTATCGGTAAATCACACTTGGTACGTGAGATTGATGCGTTGGGCGGTGCCATGGCATTGGCGACGGACAAAGCAGGTATCCAGTTTCGCGTATTGAATAGTCGCAAAGGCGCTGCCGTTCGTGCGACCCGTGCGCAAGCAGATCGCATTTTGTACAAAGCCGCCATTCGTGAAACGCTAGAAAACCAGCCTAATCTTGATTTATTCCAACAAGGTGCTGATGATATTTTGGTAGAAAATGGTCGCGCGACGGCGGTTGTCACCTCGACTGGCATTATCTTTAATACCGAAACTGTGGTACTGACTTCAGGAACCTTCTTGGGCGGTGTCATTCACATTGGTCTTGAGAACTCAAAAGGCGGACGCGCAGGGGATCAACCTTCGATCAAGTTGGCTGACCGTTTGCGTGAGCTTAAGCTGCCAGTTGGACGTTTAAAGACTGGCACACCCGCACGTATCGATGCACGTAGCGTTGACTTTAGTGTGATGACCGTACAGCCAGGCGATACGCCATTGCCAGTGATGAGTTATATGGGTGATGTGTCGATGCATCCTGAGCAGGTCAACTGCTATATCACCCATACCAATGCGCGTACCCATGACATTATCCGTGAGAATTTAGATCGCTCACCGATGTTCTCTGGCAAAATCGAAGGCGTGGGTCCACGTTATTGCCCATCGATTGAAGATAAGATTCACCGCTTTGCTGATAAAGACAGTCATCAAATCTTTATTGAGCCAGAAGGTCTGACGACGCATGAGCTGTATCCAAACGGCATCTCAACCAGCTTACCATTTGATGTGCAATTAGACTTTATTCATAGTATGAAAGGGTTAGAGAACGCGCACATTACCCGTCCCGGTTATGCGATTGAATACGATTATTTTGATCCGCAAAATCTAAAACCAACGCTTGAGACCAAATCTATTGATCGTTTGTACTTCGCAGGTCAAATCAACGGTACGACGGGTTACGAAGAAGCAGGCGTGCAGGGTTTGCTAGCAGGAACGAATGCTGCACTCGTCACTAGTAATAATAGCGAGTTTGAAACGTGGACACCGCGCCGTGATGAAGCCTATCTTGGCGTGCTTGTCGATGATCTGATTACACATGGCACGACTGAGCCGTATCGTATGTTTACTAGCCGTGCTGAGTATCGTCTATTGCTACGTGAAGACAATGCGGATCAACGCTTGACTGAAACGGGTCGTAAGCTTGGCTTGGTTGATGATGAGCGCTGGCAGGCTTACGAGCAGAAAATGGAATCTATCGCTACTGAGTCTGCTCGCCTAAAAGATATGTGGGCAACCCCTGCCAATGCTCTAGGGCAAAAAGTCACTGAGCAAACAGGCGAAGTACTTAGCAAAGAAGCAACTGCTTTTGATCTGCTCAAACGTCCGCAAATCCACTTTGCCGATATCGCTTCGATTACTGATTCGCAAGTCGATGCACAGGTGGGTGAGCAGATTGAAATTTCTGTCAAGTACGCCGGCTACATTGATCGTCAGCAAGAAGAGATTGATCAAATGAAGCGCTTGGAGAACACCGCGCTACCTGTTGATTTTGATTATAGCATCGTGTCAGGGCTATCAAATGAGATTGTGCAGAAGCTCACGCAAGTCCGTCCTGCTACACTTGCCCAAGCTGGGCGCGTGAGTGGAGTCACGCCTGCCGCCATTCAATTATTAGCCATGACCGTCAAGAAGCAGAAAAAAGTCGCAGCAGCTTTAAATTTGTCGTAAAACATCACTAAAAAAAGAACAATGAATAAAGAATGATAAAAAGAGCTCATAACGTTGTTTAGTTATGGGCTCTTTTTATGGTAAAGCGCCTAACAATATTCTTAACAATTTAAAAACAGCATAATATGGCTCTATTCTGTTTTGAGAACAAATAATAGGTAGAATAGAATGATTAAAGATGATGTCGATAGTCGATTACAGACAAGGAATGCTTTTATGCCTTATGATAAATTATCAGACTTACCGGATGCGGTAAAAGACAACTTACCCAAACACGCACAAGAAATCTTTCGTGCGGCGTTTAATAGTGCGAGTAAACAGTATGATGAGGAGTCACGTTGGTTTGCGACCGCATGGTCTGCCGTTGAGAATGTCTACGAAAAAAGTGCTGACGGTAAATGGGTCAAAAAACCAGACCATAAATAATTATGGGGTAGACGCCTTAACTTTCCACTATTTTGTCCAACCTATAATAAGTACGTGCTCATGGCTTTGACAACATAGCTTTGAGCATATTGCTGATCCGAGCTTATCTATGATCGAAGCCATTGTTTTTGCAATTACCATTGTACTGCCCAACCTTGCGTTAATGGGGTTGGGATTTTTTATGCAAACACGCGGCGAGGCAAGCCAGAGCTTTATCGATCAATCTTCAAACTTCGTCTTTAATTACTGTCTGCCTTGTTTGCTTTTCTTCAGTGTCGTCGATAGTAATGTGGATTATGGCAAGCAAATTACCCTGATAGTTGCTGGTATTTTAGTGACTTTTATTCTATTCATTGGGGCAGAGATTTACGCCAAGCATTTTGTCAGTCGTCCCGTAGATCAAGGAGTGTTTGTACAAGGTATATTTCGTAGCAATATGGCCATTATTGGACTGGCGACAGTTGCCAATGCCTACGGAGAGCGCGGTTTAAGTATTGGTGCGGTATATATGGGTGTGGTGACGATATTATTTAATATTTTAGCTGTGATTACCCTCAGTCGCGTGTCGAAAAGCGTGGACGATACGTGGGTTAGTCGTAGCACCATGATCATCAAAAAACTCTTTACCAATCCATTAATCATCGCTTTACTAGCTGCCTTTGCTTATAAGGCGTTGCCGCTACCACCGATAACAGGTGTGATTCATACGACTGGCGACTTACTAGCGGCCGTAGCATTACCATTAGCACTGATTTGTGCAGGCGCCAGTATTGACTTAAAGTCGATGCTACATCCTTCAGGATTATCCATGCAAGCCAGTATTGGCCGTATCGTCGTCGCGCCAATAATCGCTATCGCAGTAGGATTGAGCTTCGAGCTAACGGGCGTTCATATGGGCGTGCTGTTTTTGATGGCCGCCTCACCTACAGCGGCCGCCAGCTACGTGATGGCAAAAGCCATGGGTGGCAATGATGTATTAGCCGCCAATATCTTAGCGTTTACCACCGTCGTAGGCATGTTTGGCATGGCGATTGGTGCGGCGATGTTACGTGCTTTAGGGTGGATGTAGTGGTTGTTTTAGCATGATAAGATAAGAGAGCAGTTCAATAATAAAATATAAACAGGAGCTATGTTAATGCAATTATTAAATCAAGCGGTAGTGACCGAACATCTTAATATGCAAGCTGCGATTGAAGCGATTGAAACCTTGTTAACTCAGCAAGCAGCACACTCTAATTGGGTTAAAGCACCTGAACGTTTGGTTATCGAGACGTTTAGTGAAGATAAGCTTCACAGTTCAGGCTCGCATTTATCGATGCCAGCCACGATTTATGATGGTGAAAAAGAGTATACCGCTGTCAAGCTCGTCACAATTTGCCCTGATAACCCTAGTCGTGATATGCCAACGACCACCGCTATTATTACCGTCTCTAATAATGATACGGGTGAAATATTAGCGATTATGGATGGTATCTATATCACGCAGGTGCGCACGGCCGCCTTATCAGGTATCGCTACTAAGTATATGACAAAGTCTGACTGCCAAAGTGTAGCTGTCGTTGGCTGCGGCGGCATGGCTTACGAGCAACTGCATGCCGTACTGACAGTGCGCCCCGATATTAAAACGGTCTATTTATGGAACAGAAACCACGAAGGAGCCGAGCAATTTAAGATAAAATTTGCTCGTGATTATGCGCAGTGGGATGTTGACATTCAGGTTTGCAACGAAATCAGTGAGGCTGTTCGTCATGCGGATATCATTAACGTAGCGACCCGTGCAACCGAAGGTTTATTTAGTATCGATCAAATAAAATCTGATGCGCATATCAACGCGGTTGGTGCTTATCAACCTTCAATGAAAGAAATCAGCAATGATGTCATAGCTGGCAGCAGTAGGGTTGTCGTTGATGACTTGGCCGGCAGTCGCCATGAGGCTGGCGATTTGATTCAAGCGCATGCTGCTTCTGATTGCGTATGGACTTGGGATGACCTTAGTGGCGATTTGCAAGCGCTGGTAACGAGCGAGCTAAAAGAAGATACGACTCAGTCTAAAAAAGGCATCACGTTATTTAAATCGGTGGGCGCGGCTAGTTTCGATGCGGCAGTCGCTTTATATGTCGCTAAGCAAGCTGCAAAACAAAACCTCGGCTCATCAGTTGATTGGTGATACGTTTTATAATAGACCAATCAGGGTGTGTCTTCGCTTCAATTTATAGTCATTTAAATGTGATAAAAACGATTAAACGTTGCTAAACGGCGTCAAATAGCTGGTTGATATTTCAATAGTATCTACACTATTTTTCTTGTTTAAAGGCAATTTATTGCATGTTTATCACCATTTTTAAAATGAAGTCATCTTTCGTAAAAGCGCTATATATTTATTAGCAATAAAAAAGCCCTCTTTTCAAATAAGAAAAGAGGGCTTTTGACATTAGCCTTAGTTATCTCTATCGCGCTTATCTTCACGGCGCTGTTTGCGTTTTGGGCTGGTACGATACGTTAAATATCCACCAACAACCATAACGGCGATAAATGCTGCGATGTACAAAAATATTGATGAACCAATAAAAGCAGAGGGTTCCATGACCATAATCTCATTAAAAGTTATCAATAATTATGCAAGTGCCGCTGCCGATTGTAAAGTAAACAAGTTTAGCTCAGGTGTAAGTTCAAGTGAACGCAAACGCGCTGCTTGATTATGAACGTTGGCCGTTACAATCAACTCATCTGGCTCATATTGGGCCAGAAAATTAGCCAGTTTGGGCTTGACCGTTTCAACAGAGCCGATGAACGAGATCGATAGCGCGTTGTCTACCATCATCTTCTCTGCTTGACTCCAAATACTATCCATATCGTGGGTTGGTTTTGGCATTTGCCCTGTTTCACCTCGGCGTAAACGCACAAAGCTCTGCTGTGCTGAGGTAAAGTGATAATGGGCAGTTGCATCGTCATCAGCCAGTAGTAAGTTCGCTGCCACCATCACATAAGGCTTGTCTAAATAGGCTGACGGCTTGAACTGCTCGCGGTAAGTTGTGATAGCTTGACTGAGCATTTGCGGCGCAAAATGCGAGGCGAACACGTAAGGCAGTCCTAAATGTGCGGCCAAGGTCGCACCAAAAAGTGAAGATCCGAGTATCCAGATAGGAATGTTTGATTTGGCGCCAGGGAATGCTTGCACAGGACTGTTGTCAGTTGAATTTCCTAAGAAGTACATTAATTCTTGCACGTCTTGCGGGAAGCGTTCAGCGTCGCTCATCTGCCGACGTAGCGCCTGAAAAGTCGCCCCATCTGTACCAGGAGCGCGGCCTAAGCCTAAGTCAATACGGTCGCCATATAACGCTTGTAATGTGCCGAATTGCTCAGCGATCACGAGCGGTGCATGGTTAGGAAGCATCACGCCGCCTGCGCCAATACGTATTCGCTTGGTTTGACTACCAATATGCGCTAGCAGCACCGAGGTTGCTGCACTCGCAATACCGGGCATATTGTGATGTTCTGCCATCCAATAACGGTTTAAGCCGACTTTTTCTGCAAGCTGTGCGGTCTCAACCGTCTGGGCGATACCTTCAGCAATGGTATGACCTTCAGGAACGGGGGCTAAGTCTAAAAAGGATAAAGGAATTGTGTTACTCATAGATCACCTGTGTTTCTAACGCCGCTTTTTAACGACATTATTATATTTGTATTTGAGGGTGGTAAGGATAAACGGCAGCAGTGCTTATTTGTGAATGTGCAACAAGTTGTGAATGTTCAACAAACTCTAAATAAATAGTGGCTTTTCATGTCGAAACAATATTGAAAGTACAACAAGGCCAGTTCATCGTTGCTAGTGGTGTAAGGTTGCGATGTGCTACCCGTTTAATAGTTATTATGATGGGGCAGTTGCGGGCAATATCAAGGTCAAAAGTTAGAACGATAACAAATCTTAATAATCTAATAGCGTGTACAGATTAGAATATTTAGCCGCTTTTAGTCCATTTAGTCGTGTTGGTTCTTATTGAAGGCACGTCTTTTTAGGCATAAAAATTAACGGCATCGCTATCTATTGATAACGATGCCGTCAGTCTGTACTGTCTGATATTTATTAAAATGTTTACAGCGAGGGTAAAAACAATGATTAAGCAGATAGCCTATTCTGGATTAAATTGCTTTTGGCATAATTCCATAAAAGCGCGCCCGTATTGGCGGATTTCTGCATCATCCCGTACCGCCATCCAACTGGTAAAGCGCCCGAAATGATCCACCGGAATCGCCGTTAAGTTCTGATAATGGCTTGGCTCAAAAGCCATCTCGGCTATAATACCAATGCCTAAACCAAGACCAACATAAGTGCTAATTACATCAGCATCGAGCGCTGCTAAAACAATATCTGGCTCAAGACCTGCATCCGTAAAGGTTTTATCAATCGCACCGCGTCCGGTAAAACCACCATGATAGGTAACAATTGGATAGCTGGCGAGGGTCGGCAAATCAATAGACTCGTGACTGGCAAGCTCATGATCGCTTGGCACAATAACGCGATGCGTCCAGTCATAATAGCGATAACAGCGCAGATAGTTATTATGGAGCAACGACTCGGTTGCAATACCGATGTCAGCTTGCCCGCGTATCACCATCTGGGCGATGGTCTCAGGATCAGCCTGTTGCAAGATTAAATTCACTTTAGGAAAACGTTCTTTAAATTCTTTGACCACTTGCGGCAATACATAACGTGCCTGCGTATGAGTAGTGGCAATGGTTAAGGTACCGACATTGGGGTTGTTAAAGTCGAGGCTTAGATTCTCAATCGTACGGATTTCAGCAAAGATAGACTCGATATGCGGCATGAGCGCTGTGCCCATGGTCGTCAGACCGGTCAAACGCTTGCCTTGACGCACGAATACTTCAGTTTTTAGTTGGTTTTCAAGCGCTGCGATATGCTTGGATAAGCTTGATTGACTGGTGTGCAGTACTGTCGCCGCTTGGCTTAAGTTATAGCCATTAATCACCGTATGCCACACCGTCTCCAACTGCTTGAGCTGAATTTGCAAGTGCCGCTGATTGACCACTACGTCGATTGCCATAACTGAATCCTATTGTATAAATATACAAACCCTGTCTGTATATAAAAGTAAAAACCTACGAATATGCCGTAAGCGACCAGTGTAAATCAAATCTATTATTCTTGTATATAATAAATAGCTATCAATTAATAATAATTGGGAATATAGAAATTGTAATCTAATTGCTAGCGAGTTTTGAAATTTCAATAAAAGTGCATTATTCAAAAAAAACAGCTACCTTCTAAAAGATAGCTGTTTGTAAAGTTTGGATTTAATTATTAAGGCAAACCTTAGTGAACATGTCAAACTGAGCACAGAAGGTTAGTCAGCGATATCAAAACGATCGGCGTTCATTACTTTACTCCAAGCGCCGACGAAGTCATGAACGAACTTCTCTAAATTGTCATCCTGCGCGTATAGCTCAGCATAAGCGCGTAGTATAGAGTTGGAGCCAAACACTAAGTCCACACGGCTCGCTTGCCATTTCGTTTTTCCAGTGCCACGTTCGCGTACTTCATAAAGGTTAGAGGTGTTACGAGCATCGTCGCTGGTTTTGATAGGATGCCAAGTGTTATTCATATCCGTCAGATTAACGAAGAAGTCATTGGTAAGCACGCCAGCACGCTCAGTAAAGACGCCATGTTGACTCTGACCATGGTTGGTATCGAGAACGCGCATACCACCAATCAATACCACCATCTCAGGAGCAGTTAAGCCCATCAACTGAGTGCGATCCAGCAGCATCTCTTCAGGTGATACCGCGTAGTCGCCTTGAACCCAATTACGATAGCCGTCGTGTAAGGGCTCCAAATCTGCAAAAGATTCCGCATCGGTCATTGATGCGTCAGCATCACCGCGACCTGGGTTAAACGGTACTGTAATGTCTACGCCGGCATCATTAGCTGCCTGTTCAAGAGCGGCGTTACCACTCAACACAATAAGGTCTGCCAAGCTAACGTCTTTATCAAAGCCAGACTGGATGCTGGTTAACGTCTCGAGCACACGTTGCAATTGCTCAGGCTCATTGCCTGCCCAGTCTTTTTGCGGGGCAAGGCGAATACGCGCACCATTGGCACCGCCGCGATAGTCTGAGGCACGGAAGGTTCGGGCGCTATCCCAAGCAGTGATAATCAACTCTCGGCGGCTCAAGTCACTGTCTAATATTTGCGATTTTAAAGCTGCAATATCATCAGCGGTTAAGTCAGTATTGCCTTTAGGAACGATATCCTGCCATATGAAGTCCTCGCTTGGCACGTCTGCGCCTAAGTAGCGAGCTTTTGGACCTAAATCACGATGCGTTAGTTTGAACCACGCTTTGGCAAAGACCTCATCGAAGTACTCTGGATCTTGATGGAATTTCTCTGAAATTTCACGATAGATAGGGTCTTTTTTTAGCGCCATATCGGCATCGGTCATGATTGGGTTGCGGCGTACGCTTGAGTCATGCGCATCTAATGGGCGATCTTCTTCACGAATATCGGTAGGCTCCCATTGCCAAGCGCCTGCTGGGCTTTTGGTTAGCTCCCAGTTATAACCTAAGAGTAACTCAAAATAATTGTAATCCCATTGGGTAGGATTGGTCGTCCATGCACCTTCGATACCGCTCGATACCGTATCGCCTGCATTGCCACTACCTTTAGGATTGCGCCAGCCTAAGCCTTGTTCGGCGACATCAGCTGCTTCTGGCTCATCTTCTAATATCGTCGCATCACCATTACCATGACATTTACCAACGGTATGACCACCAGCGGTCAACGCCACGGTTTCTTCATCGTTCATCGACATACGAGCAAAGGTCGTACGCATATCTTGCGCTGTTTTGAGCGGGTCAGGGTTGCCATCGACCCCTTCAGGGTTGACATAAATCAAGCCCATTTGTACCGCTGCTAACGGGTTTTCGAGTGACGCACGATCTTCATCGCTATCGTAACGGTTTTCTGTAGCGGCGAGCCATTCACGCTCAGAGCCCCAGTAGATATCTTTTTCTGGATGCCAGATGTCAGCACGACCACCAGCGAAACCTAGGGTTTTAAAGCCCATTGACTCATAGGCCATGTTGCCTGCCAAAATCATTAAGTCAGCCCAAGACAGTTTATTGCCGTATTTTTTCTTGATAGGCCATAGTAAGCGACGCGCTTTGTCTAAGTTGACGTTGTCAGGCCAGCTGTTCAATGGCGCAAAGCGTTGATTACCAGTGTTGGAGCCGCCGCGGCCATCAGCACTACGATACGTACCAGCCGAATGCCATGCCATACGAATCATCAAACCACCATAATGCCCCCAATCTGCTGGCCACCATTCTTGTGATTCAGTCATTAAGTTTTTCAAATCTTGTTTGACGGCTTCTAGGTCGAGCTGCTTAAAGGCCTCAGCATAGTCAAAGTCCGCACCCATGGGATTAGTCTTTTGATCTTGCTGATGTAAGATGTCCAAGTTCAAGCTGTTCGGCCACCAATCAGTTGCTGTAGAAGCAGCAGTAGTGTGTGCTTGATGCATGACAGGACAGCCGCCCATACTAGGGCGCTGCGGCGCATGCGTATGGTCTACGTTTTCACTATGAATCGTCGGACCTTTATCATCACCTTGGTCATAAGTTGTGTTAGTGGCGGCACCATTATTGTTATTGCTTTCATGATCGATAGGGCAACGTGCAGCGTCTGGGGTCGCATTTTTGTCAGCTGAGCTGGGGGTCGAGTTGGACATTGAATAACTCCTGGGCGGTAGTGAGAGAAAGGAAAAATAGCTAGCTATGGTAATTTTTAGAAGTGACGTTTATTAGTAGTGAAGCTTGCTGATATATGTATGCCTATACGTGAAGCATAACTAAGTACCATGTATTTATAAAACTGATATATAAGAATCATAAGTTTTAAATAACCAATCATAAGCGGTTTTAATTTTTTGTCCTACTCAATATGCTGTAAACGCCATTCCCCCTTATCAATAACGCCACTCGCGTTGATTTCATTCTTTTTATATACAAATAGGTTAATAGTTAACGACTTACTTATTTACTTATTTTTAACATCATAAGAAGCATAAGAAAAAATCAGGATAAATTTACCCTTCATTGCAGACTATCACATTCCATGTGGCGACTGTGAAATAGCATTTTTGACGAAGTGCTGTCTATGATAAGTTAATGCAAAAATATCTAGTCAAGGTAAGCGTTCTCAAGTACCATAATTGAATTTTGTGGTAATGCTCGTTTTGTGCAACGCTGAGCAATTTTTATCAATCCTTGTTAGCGACAGCTGATAGCGGGTTTTTGCTATAAATGATTGATAAAAATTGTGCGTAGTTGTGTTTTTTGTCTCAAGTTTCGGTGAGTTATTATGTCTGCTGTCAAATCTGTGCCACCAGTGGCTAAAAAATCTTGGTCTGATGCGTTACGGTCTTTTTCAGATATTCGTGTCATGATTATACTGTTTCTCGGTTTTTCAGCAGGCGTACCTATTCTATTGGTTTTTTCAAGTCTTTCATTATGGCTGAGTGAAGCAGGTCTTGAAACGGGTGTCATAACGATGTTTGGTTGGGCAGGACTTGGCTATTCATTTAAGTTTATTTGGGCGCCATTAATTGACTCTATGCCACTTCCTTTTTTGACCAAATGGCTGGGTCGGCGTCGGGCGTGGATGTTTGTATCACAACTGATGGTGTTGGTTGCTATTTTTACGATGGCAAGTGTAAACCCAGTTGTAGACAATGTACTTTGGTTAATGGCGCTTGGCGCAGTTTTATTAGGCTTTTCATCCGCGACGCAGGATATTGTTGTGGACTCTTATCGTATTGAGCTTGCAGGTGCTGAGATGCAGGCCACTTTATCTTCGATATATGTCGCAGGTTATCGTATAGGGATGATTGTTGCTGGCGCAGGCGCTCTTTATCTAGCGACTTATTTTGGCTCGTCTGAAACGTCGTATAGCTATGAAGCGTGGCGTAATACGTATTATACGATGATGGCGGTTATGTCGGTCGGATTGCTGACGACGTTCGCCATCTATGAGCCTACAGCAGAATCATTGAATCTAAAGAAGCAAAAAAGAAATTTAAAGATTTTTTCTGTTTATGCTGCTTTTTTGTTGATTCCGGGTATCGTCTATGGCGTACCAGTGTTCCTTAGCACTTTTTTCACTAGAATACTAAATATACCTTTAACGTTAATACCTGTTGAATATTTGCCCACGATAAATACGTACTTCTTGATTGTAATGGCATGTGCCCCATTTTTGTTAGTCTATTTTATTTTGAACCAACCTAAAATAGTCAATAAAGTGGCTTCAGCAGTGCAGACACGTAATGATAATATTAGAATATTATTCCTATTTATCTTATCAGTGCTGGCATTCATAGGCGCGTTTATATTGATTGGCAAGATATTTGAGAGCCCTGAAGGCGTATTATTAAAGTTTTTGTTAGAAGTCGTGAGACTACTTGGTAGCTTAGCTGTAGCCATCGTTGTAGGCTATGCATTGATAGCCGTTGGGCTGGCAAAAAAAGCTGTCGCTAAGCAGTTATGGGTAGAGCCTATAGCAGATTTTTTCCGCCGATATGGTAAGCAAGCAATACTGCTGCTATTGCTCATAGGGTTTTACCGTGTATCTGACATAGTAGCGGGTAATTTATCAAATGTTTTTTACGCTAAAATGGGTTTTACCAAAATTCAAATTGCTGATGCGGTAAAATTTCTTGGGTTATTTATGACAATTGCAGGGGGATTTTTGGGTGGTCTTATTGCTCAAAAAATGAAAATGATGCATGTCATGCTAATTGGTGCTATAGCGTCAAGTGCAACTAACTTACTATTTATTTTATTGACCTATCACCCAGGTGATATGAACTATATGTATATGGCAGTTGTTATTGATAATTTGGCTGCAGGCTTTGCTACTGCGGTATTTATTGCCTTCTTATCTGCACTTACTTCCGTTAAGTTTACAGCGGTACAGTATGCTATATTTTCATCGCTAATGACTTTATTTCCAAAAGTACTGGGTGGGTATTCTGGTGGTATTTCAGATAATGTTGGCTTCGCAAACTTTTTCTTGATTACTTTTTTAATCGGTATTCCTGTGTTAATACTGATTTATTTGGTTGATAAACATGTCGTTATCGGTAGCAACGATGATATATCTGATGACGATGACGGTAAGTCTTTATTGACTAAAACCGATGAACCGCCGCGTGCTACAGAGTAGGGTCATTATTAACATTGACATCAAAATTAACTGTTTAGTAGTTAAGAGCCAAATATGACTGCACTCACTATCCGGCAAATAAAACAGCAAAGTCAGCAATGGGTAAACGCGTCTATAAATAGTGCAATCCCACCATTTTGGCTAACCGATTGGTTACTGTACGTCATACATAAGCCGTCCATATTCTTAATGACCAACGACGACTATCAATTGACTGAGGCAGAATACCAGCAGTTTAGTGCTGGCGTGACTAAGATGCAGCAGGGCATACCACTCGCTTATTTAACGGGTAAGCAGGAGTTTTGGTCGCTTGATTTTAAGGTGAATGAACATACCTTGATACCAAGACCGGATACTGAGATTTTGGTTGAACAGGTTTTGAATTGGATAAATGAGCAAGAGAAATCGCGCTCTATAACTAAGCAAGAGGACGCTGTAACTAGCAAACGTTTACTTGATTTAGGAACAGGGTCAGGATGTATTGCGATTAGTCTTGCCCATGAACTAACACAAGGTAGCACTGGTAATACAAAAGCTAATGTTGCAAAAAATAGCTGGCAAGTAGTAGCCGTTGATGTGTCAGTAAAGGCGCTGGAAGTCGCACGCCATAATACTACTGTTAATAATATTACCAATATTGAATTTATACAAAGCAGTTGGTATAGCGAGCTATCCACTGATTGCGAACGGTTATTTGATGTGATTGTCTCCAATCCTCCTTATATCGATGAGGCAGATGAGCATTTAGCACGCTTAATAGCGGAACCTATCAGTGCGTTAAGTGCGCCTAATCAGGGTCTTGCCGATATAGAGCACATCGTACAACAGGCACCGAGATATTTACGTGTAGGTGGGTTGCTAGCGATTGAGCATGGCTTTGATCAAGGAGCGGCAGTACGTCAGTTATTTTTGGACAATGGCTTTAATGCTGTCCATACTGTGCAAGACTTTGGTGGTAACGATCGTGTAACGCTAGGGCAAATTTAATAGTTGGATTTTTTTAACAGTTTTTTAATAATAGGTTTTAAATGGCTATGTCGCATTCATTAAATGCAGGGCAGTTGTTGGATGAAGAGCTGCTGCGTTATGCGCGGCAGATACTACTCGATGGCTGGGATATCGATGCTCAATTACGCTTAAAAGCATCGCGCGTCGTTATGATTGGTGCAGGCGGGCTGGGTTGTCCGGCTTCTGAGACGCTAGTACGTGCAGGACTTGGGCACCTTCATCTGATAGATGATGATGAGATTGAAGCCAGTAATCTGCAACGTCAGACGCTGTTTTTACCTGACGACATTGGCAAATCCAAGGCGCTAGCAGCGGCGCAGATGTTGACATGCATTAATCCTTTAATTCGTGCTCGTGGTACGGTGGCTCGATTGAGTGAAGACAACGCTTATGAGCTACTCGATATGGCGACAGCTAAGCCTGACTTACTGCTCGATTGTACCGATAATTTTGCCACGCGTGATATGATTAATCGCATTAGCGTGCGCTACCAGATTCCCTTACTATCTGCCTCAGCGATTGCGATGCAAGGGCAGTTGGCGTTATATGAGCCGCATCTTCATACCGGCTGCTATCATTGTGTGTTTGGTTCAGTAGCCGTTGATGCCGTTGATGCCGTAGCTGATGAGCGTACTTGTGCCAATTCAGGGGTACTAGCCAGTACCACGGCCATCATGGGCAATTTGCAAGCGAATGCTGCCTTACAGTATTTGGGATTAACCAAAAATCCACTGACAAACAAGCTGCTAATATGGGATGGTAGTCAAATGCAGCAACGGCTGATGGGCTATCGCCAAGATCCACAATGTCCCGTATGCGCCAATCATTAGTAATGGCTCGATATTGAGCTGTTGCAATCATCTATTCCCAAATATTCCTTTTATTACCATAGTTGTTTCTTATGAAAATTCATCGTCCGCATTTATTAAAACATACGTTTAATGTCGTTAATCGTGTTCGCCAGACAGCGAGTATCGCTGGTCTGTCTGCGCTCAGAGTGGCTAAAGGCGAGAAGCCAGATGCCATGCTGCTAAAAGAAACCTTTGAGCAGTTGGGCACGACCTATATTAAAATCGGCCAATTTATCGCTAGTACGCCGTCATTGTTTCCACGTGACTATGTCAAAGCATTTCAGAGCTGTTTGGATCAAACCACGCCTTTATCCTACGCCTATATCGAAAACGTATTGAATGAAGAGCTAGCTGTTGATGGCATGACGCTGGATGATAAGTTTGCTCATATCGACCCAGAACCATTAGCCTCAGCCTCCATCGCTCAAGTTCATGCCGCTCGTTTGCATAATGGCGATGAGGTAGTATTAAAGGTGCAAAAGCCGGGCGTTGAGACCATCATGCAGACAGATTTGGGTGTATTGCATGGCGTCACTAAGTTAGTTGAGCTACTCATGCCATCGATGAAGTTTGCCAGTATTGCACCCATTATTGATGAAATTCGTTTGCGTATGCTGGCTGAGACGGACTTTATCGCTGAGGCGCAAAACATCCGTGATTTTCAGCAGTTCTTAGCAGTATCAGGAAATACCCGCGTGGTGGCGCCAGCGGTCTATGAGGCGCTGACGACCAAGCGCGTGCTAACCATGAGCCGCTTATACGGCGTCTCCATGGTCGATGAGTCGGTAATGCGTCAATATTGTGCTGATCCGGCACAAGTAATGGCAGATACCTTGAATACTTGGTTTGCCAGTCTAATGTTATGCAATAGCTTTCACGCTGATTTGCATGCGGGTAATTTGATGCTGCTAACCGATGGTCGTATTGGCTTTTTGGATTTTGGTATCGTTGGGAAATTAAAAGCGGAGAGTTGGCGCGCCTGTATGGGTATGATGCAAGCGATGCAGGACAACGACTACCAAGCGATGGCACGCCATATGATTGATATGGAGATGACCCATGGCGGCAATCAGGTCGATGTGGTGGCACTGGGTAATGACTTGCAGCGTATGATGAAGACCATCATGGCAGAAGACAAAGCCTTTACCAGCGGTGTGCCTTTCAATAGTAAAGAGCAGGCCGATGAATTGAATCAAATGATGCTAGAGATTGTAGATGTCGGTAAGCGTCACGGTATTCATTTCCCGCGTGATTTTGCCTTATTAACCAAGCAGATGCTCTATTTTGACCGTTTTATGCGCACGCTGGCGCCTGATATGGATATGTTTAGTGATAAGCGGGTACAAATGCTAGGACAGACAGAGGGTTAGTCGAACACCTCAACCACACTGCAAGTGTCTTAAGTTTCAATCGTGTTATTAATTATTGATCAGACACTGCTTTTGAATCATTCACACTGTTTAATACAATGGATTGTGTGCTAACCGCCACAAGCTGGCTCTGTCATGATGACTGCTTTCAAAAGCCGTGCGCTATCAACTATTACCAATGAAACCGCCATCGCGTGCATCGGTCTTTACTGCTTGGCAGTGGTGATGGGTTATGGACGCTTTTTGTTCACTGCGACCCTGCCCGATATCATGGTGCAACTGTCACTCTCGACGAGCATCGCTGGCTGGCTGGCGTCGATCAATTATATTGGCTATTTCATCGGTGCACTCATCGCCATGTTTGTGCCTCAACGCTTGACATGGCTGATGTTGATACTCTGGACGATGGTCAGCATTGTCACGACGATGCTGCTCATGGTGCCAGAGATGTCGCTAAATACATGGTATGTCATTCGTCTGCTCTCTGGTATCGCAAGCGGGGTTGCGATGATTTTGAGTTCATCATTGGTCATCCAACGCTTTAGTCACGCGCGCCGCTCTGTACTCTCAGCCTTACATTATGCTGGTATTGGGGTGGGGATTAGTGCCTCCGCTATCCTTACTTTATGGCTTTTGACGCTAGGCTATCATTTCGATGTCATTTGGCTAAGCGCTGGTATCAGCAGTTTACCGTTGTTATGGCTATTATTTGCTATAAGACCAAGCCCTTCGCACCCAACCGAATTACCGCGTGATTATCAACGCTCATCAATATTGCAGACTTATGTTAATTTTAAACGGTCGTTGTATGAAGCTGTGGCCGGTCATACCAAGTCGATTGTGTTATTGTCCGCCAGCTATTTGCTAGCAGGCTTTGGTTATATTACGTCTGCGACATTTTTGCCTGTCATGGCAGCGCAGCGCTTAACGACACAAACCTATGCTGGACTACTGATTTGGCTAGTCGTTGGTATTTTTGCGATGTTGTCAAACCCCCTCTGGGGTGCGCTTGCCAAGCGCATTGGTGAAACCAAAACCTTGATGGGCTTAACGGTGTTGCAAGTGCTAGGAATGTGTCTGCCCATATGGGTTGAAGGCAGTGTCGGTCTATATGGCAATGCTATTATTCTAGGCTTAACCTTCGTCGGTATGGTATCGATGACACTCACGTTGATGAAAAACATCAACCCTGCCTACTCAAACTTATTGATGGGTCTGGCGACATTGGCCTATGCGCTAGGGCAGTTTATTGGCCCATTAGTCACAGTGGCGCTGGCGGGGCAGGACGATAACTTTAACGCGGGCTTGCTAGTAGCGGCTATAGGCTTGGTCATTGGGCTGATTTTAATTTACTTTTTTCGCCGCCAATCGCGAATGATCCGTTAAATAACGCTGCGACTAAATACTTCTCGTAACTCAAAACTGGTATGCACTTGAGCGACGCCTTCGATACGATTGAGCCTGTGTAATAAAAACTCTTCGTAATGCGCCATATCGCGTACCCGCACTTTGATCAAATAGTCTTCTGTACGTCCAGTGACGATGCTACAACTGATGACTTCATCAAAACTCTGAACTTTGCATTCGAATTCTTTGAAGCGTTCAGCCGTATGACGATCCATACTGACCGCGATGAATACCGCGAGCGGGTAACCCAGCTTTTGCGCGTCGATTTGGGTATGATAGCCGGTGATGACGCCAGTGTCTTCTAAGCGCTTGATACGGCGTGCACAAGGGGTTGCGGATAAATTGACCCGTTCTGCAAGCTCGGTAATGCTCATCCGCGCTTCAGTCTGCAATAAGCATAATAAGCGCCTATCGGTCTCATCAATATCAGTCAACATAGCGCTTTCAGGGCGACTGTTAGGCATGGCATAATTACTCATTAGTGAAATAATCTAATTATATCTATAAAAACGTATTATTTCACTAAATTGACTCCAATTATAATGTAATAAAGCTGATTTCTATTTCATAAACTTTGCTATTATTAGGCTATAAGTTTTAGTTATCTCGTATGAAAAATACGGATCTAATCAGTAGCCTTACCCGCTAAAATATAAATCTCCATATTATCTAAGGATTGATTATGTCTGACCAAGCCACACGCACTGCAGCCACGCCGAGTGCTAAGATGACACCAAAAAGCACCGCTTTTGATTATAAAAAGTATCGTCCATTTGCGTTTGCGCCGTCACTGCCAGATCGCACATGGCCAAGCAAAACGATTGAAAAGTCACCAATATGGGCAAGTGTGGATCTGCGTGATGGTAATCAGGCTCTGATCGATCCAATGACCATTGAACAAAAAATGCGCTTTTTTGAGACCTTGGTTGATGTGGGTTTTAAAGAAATCGAGATTGGTTTCCCATCCGCGGCGCAAGTAGAGTTTGACTTTGCCCGTAAGCTAATCGAAGAAAATCATGTGCCTGACGATGTGACGTTACAGGTTTTGGTACAAGCACGTGAGCACTTAATTGCGCGTACGTTTGAGTCGTTAAAAGGCGCAAAACGGGCGGTGGTTCATGTCTATAATTCAACCAGCCGCGTCCAACGTGAAAAAGTCTATGGCAAGAACAAAGCTGAGATTAAAGAGATTGCTATCACAGGTGCCAAGCTAGTGCAGGAATACGCGGCAAAGTACCCTGAGACAGAGTGGGTGTTTCAATATTCGCCAGAAAGCTTTAGCCAGACAGAGACTGAATATGCGGTAGAAGTTTGCGATGCCGTGTGTGAGGTTTGGCAACCGCAGCATGGTCAGGAGGTGATTTTTAACTTGCCAGCGACTGTCGAAGCATCCATGCCCAATGTCTTTGCCGATCAAGTTGAGTATTTCTGTCGTCATCTTGCGATGCGTGAGCATGTGATTGTCAGTCTGCATACGCACAATGACCGTGGCTGTGCCGTTGCGGCTGCCGAGCTAGGGGTACTTGCAGGGGCAGATCGCATCGAAGGGACGTTGCTTGGTAATGGTGAGCGTACCGGTAACATGGATATCATGGTAATGGCGATGAACTTGTTTAGCCAAGGTATCGATCCTGAGCTTGATTTTAGCAATATGAGCGAAATCGTCCAAGTGGTTAGCGAATGCAATAACTTGCCGCTTCATCCACGTCATCCTTATGTTGGTGAACTGGTCTTTACCGCCTTTAGTGGCTCGCATCAAGATGCCATCAAAAAATCTCTCGATTATAACGAGCAGCACAAAGACCAAACGGATAATGTTTGGGATGTGGCTTATCTACCCATCGATCCGGCGCACATTGGCCGCAGCTATCAAGATGTAGTACGTATTAACAGCCAGTCTGGTAAAGGCGGGGTTGCTTATATCTTGCAACGCAACTATGGCTTTAACTTGCCACGTTGGATGCAAATCGACTTTAGTCGCGTGGTGCAGCAGCAGGCTGAGACAGTGGCGCGCGAACTACAAAATGATGAAATCTTACAAACCTTTGAAGACACCTATTTACGTCAAGGTAGCTTTGAGCTACTCGATTACAGCGTGAACAATAAAGGCGGACAGGTTTATTTTAACGGTCAAGTACAGATGAATGACGATATCATTACTATTGATGGTACGGGTAATGGCCCATTGTCCTCATTTATCAATGGCCTAGCGCAGCACACTGGCAAGTCGCTACACATCATCAATTATGCTGAGCACGCCATCAATCCGCAGCACAACAATATTAATGGTGATGGCAACGGTATCGATGATGATACCAATAGCGACAATAAGACCGATGCCAATGCTGCCGCTTATATTCAATTGAATGTCGATGGGGACGTGTATTCTGGTATTGGTACCTGTAGCAGTACGGTATCAGCCATGCTAAAAGGCGCGTTATCTGCCTTTGCACAAGCAATCAGCACTACGACCGCTTAATATCTTAACAGTAGTACATAGTGCGCTCGTAGCGTCAATACTGCACACTCATAACGTCATGATTCTTTGCGATTCGTCAATGAGAGCCATGGCGTTATTGTTTGAGTGGTTGAAACTCACGGAGATAGCAATCACTTAACTTATGATAAGATAAGTAAGGTGTCATTAGATAAGATCTTGGACGAATGGTAAAAGCCAATAGCATAATGTTACTTGTGTTTTTGGTGTCTAAGACTTACGCTAATGTTCGTATTACTCTATTATTATAAATAAAAAGGTTAATTATGGAACCGATATCATTTGCTTCATTTACATTGGCCTCTATTCTGGCCTCCTTGCCAGCGAATGGCGAAGTAGTTAGTAAGCCGACGATTACGACGCATATTAGTCCTGCCATTGCTGGACAATGGGAAATAGATTTAGACAGTAGTATTACCATGACAAAAGAGGCAGAAGCTCGGCAAGCGGCTTTGGCTAATACCCAAAATGGCAAAAGCGACGAGCCAAAAATAACCGCTGGTACAGATGGTGGCATCCTTACCCAAAGCGAAGAGCGTGTCCTAAATATTCAGCCGAACAGCGCTAGCAACTTGATAGATGCTGCTGCGCGCGCCAATCAATGTCGCGAGTTATATAACTTTGGTGCTGACAATGAGATGTGGGCGGTCAGCGGTAAAGAATGGACGTACGGTCGCTATTTGGTCACTCATCGCGAAGAGGGCTTGCCTGTCATTGCCATTAGAACGGTGTATGACAATAATGAAGTAGACTGCTCAGGTAATAAGGTTGACCAGACAGATGAGGCGCTGATAGCGTTTTTGAACCATGATGGCAACCAAATGCAGTGGTGCGCCGACCCTGATGGCAAAGAATGCTTTATGAACTTCAATAGAGTATTGCCATAATTTTTGATTAAGTCATATTGATATACTGAGCTCTAAAGAAGGTTTTTATTTTACATGAGCCCATTAAAGAACCCGCCATCTTAGTAGATAGCGGGTTCTTTAATGGGGATATCAATGCTAATAGCGGTTCGCTTTATTTTTGCAGAAAACGAAAGTTGTGAATTAAGAGGCTGCTTTGGCTTTCTGCGCGGTCAATAATTCTCTTTCTAGATAGTGGATGTTTTGTGCTTCTTGCACAAACTTATCATCCGCTAAAATCACATCACGGTGCATCGGTATATTGGTTTTGATACCTTCAATCACCAATTCATCAAGTGCGTGTAGCGTCTTGGAAATCGCTTGCTGGCGAGTTTGCCCATGACAGATCAGTTTGCCTATCAACGAGTCATAATAGGTTGGTATCTCGTAGCCGGGATAGAGATGAGAGTCAAAACGAACACCAGCACCACTTGGCGCAAACAACTGATTGACGGTACCCGGACAAGGCATAAAGGTCGCTGGATCTTCAGCATTTATACGGCACTCAATCGCGTGACCTTGAATTTCGATCTCGCTTTGACGGTAAGACAAACCATAACCTGCCGCAATCTTTAGCTGCTCAACGACGACATCAATACCCGTAATCATCTCGGTAACTGGATGCTCTACCTGTACCCGAGTGTTCATCTCAATAAAGAAAAACTCGT
Source organism: Psychrobacter sp. 78a-MNA-CIBAN-0178 (assembly GCF_040309625.1). NCBI lineage: Bacteria > Pseudomonadati > Pseudomonadota > Gammaproteobacteria > Moraxellales > Moraxellaceae > Psychrobacter > Psychrobacter sp. 78a-MNA-CIBAN-0178. Next base: position 18,646 of record NZ_JBEOOZ010000023.1, on the reverse strand, counting down.
TATTTTCAAACAAAAACTCAAACGTACCAGCACCGCGATACTTAACAAGCTCGCAAGCTTTGACACACGCTCTTAAGATAGGTTCACGCACATCATCAGGAATATCAGGGGCAGGGGCTTCTTCTAATACTTTTTGGTGACGACGTTGTAATGAACAATCACGGTCATATAGATGGATTGCATTACCATTACCATCGCCCAGTACTTGTACTTCGACGTGGCGCGGATTTTGTAGGTAGCGTTCCATATAGACGGTATCATCACCAAACCATAGCTCAGCTTCTTGCTTTGCCGCCTGTACTTGACCGATAATATCTTCAAAGCGTTCAACCACTCGCATACCACGACCACCACCACCAGAGGCCGCCTTGATCAACAGTGGAAAACCGATATTACGTGCTTGCTCTTCAGCATTATGTAACGTCACTGCTCCAACAGAGCCAGGTACGGTAGGGACGCCTGCTTTTTTCATGGCATTAATAGCAGAGACTTTGTTACCCATCAGGCGAATATGATCCGCATTAGGACCGACGAAGGTTAAGCCTGCCTCTTCAACACGCTCTGCAAATTCAGCGTTCTCAGACAAAAAACCATAGCCGGGATGGATAGCATCAGCACCAGAGATTTCTGCTGCTGTCAAAATAGTATTAATATCAAGATAGCTTTGATTGGCATTGGGTTTGCCGATACAGATGGCTTCATCAACGAAACGCAGGTGCATTAAGTTAGCATCAGCTGTTGAATAAACGCCTACAGTTTCGATTCCTAGCGCTTTACAGGCACGAACAATACGTAGAGCGATTTCACCTCTATTGGCGATGAGCAGTTTTTTTATCATGGGGTCATCCTTGTCGAAGCGGCAGTTAATGATGCAGTCGCTATATCAGTCATCGATGGGCATCATCAAATGCAATGATGGGGTGCGATGACTAATAGCGCAATGTCAATCATAACGATGTAAAGTATGGCGAATCTTATTACGCTTTATAGCGAATGATAGGCTGACCAAACTGTACGACTTCAGAGTTATCTACCAAGATTTCGTCAACGACACCACTTTGAGTCGCTTCAAGGGGATTCATGATTTTCATGGCTTCGATAATACCAAGCGTATCGCCCGCTTGCACTTTTTGTCCGACCTTCACAAACGGCGGATCATTCGGGCTAGGGGCTGAATAATAAACACCGACCATTGGCGACGTCTCAACGCTACCAGCTTTTACCGCCGGTTTAGCGTCAGCTGCGATAGGTGCTACTCCAGCAGCAGGCGCAGCCATCATGGTTGGCGCTGGCGTATCGTAGTGCCGCGTTAGGCTAATATGCTCATCATCTGAACTGATTTCTAAATTGACCAGTTCACTTTCTTCCATGAGGGCGATTAGGGTACGTATTTTTTCAATATCCATAATTTTTATAATGCCTTGTACTAAATTCGAGAAATAGTGTAACGAAATATTGTCTAAGTAATTGCTAATGATACCTAGATTCGCGGCAATGAGCAATCAATGTACAGTTGTTAACTGAGAAATTTTACATATTTTGACGTAAGCTTTTCTTGTGAGTAAGAAATGCTAATGATTTATCATAGTCTATGTGACGAGGTAGCGCCAGTACTGGTTACTAGACGCTACTTACTAAAGACTAAAATTAGATAAAAATGATATAGTCAATCCTATATAAGTTGGATATGGTGTCAGCCTTGCTTAGTCTACTAATTGTAGTACTTTCGCTCGGCTTCCTTGTATCTAAATTATATTGAACCGACTATAGCAACTTTAAGCCCAAAGTATCCTGAGGCGCTTTTGTTGATAGCGTAGACGCAGGGTGAGCAGAATCGAAGATAAGAAAAGACCAGTGATTAAGGCCATCCAAAACCCTTGCGCGCCCACATCGGTGAAACGCACCAAATAGATGCCAAGGGGCAAGGCAACCAACCAATAGCAAAATAGCGTGACCCACATTGGTATTGTGGTGTCTTGCATGCCGCGCAGTATGCCCGCGACATTGACCTGCCAACCATCAAATAGTTGATAAGCAAGCGCAAAGATGAGGAGGTGCATGGCTTGTGCTCTGACTTCTACATTGTCTGTGAACGCCGCTGCCAGTTGTGGGTGAAACAGCCAAATACCCAGCATACACACGAAGGCAATCAGGACAGTCCAGATAAGACCAGTCGCTTGCACATGGCGCAGCGTGAGTAGGTTCTTTTCACCAAAGCGATTCGATATCATAATAGTCAGCGCCATGGCAACGGATATCGGTATCATAAACAGCTGCGAGGTTACCGCTAATGCGACTTGATGCGACGCGGTGGCCAGCTCACCCAATGGACTAATGACAAGAGCGCCCAAGCTAAACAGACTGGCTTCAAAAAATATAGAGATACCAATTGGAATGCCAAGCTTCAGCAGTTTTTTTATCTGCGTGCGATTGGGTCTCGCAAAACCATAAAAGAAGCGCGTGCTGGCAAATTGCTGGCGCTTAGTAAAGCTGGTATAAGTGGCCAATAATAAGACGTTTATCCATAATACCAGTGCCGTTGCGACCCCGCAGCCTGCACCGCCCATTTCTGGCATACCAAACAGACCATGGATAAAGATATAGTTGAGCGGGATATCAGCGAGTAGGCCAATGATACTAATGATTGTCACGGGCTCTGGTCGCCCAAGCGCTTCACAATAACTACGTAGCACGGCATAGACCGCCAGTGCAGGGAAACCAAACGACACCCCATGTAAATATTGCGACGCTATTGGTTGGATATTCTCAGGGACACCCATGATGCCAAGAACATTGGGTGCAAGATTGACAATAATGAACCCAAGAATACCGATGACGCCTGCTGTCCATAAAGACTGCTGGGTGATGTGCGGTACTTGGCTGTGTTTATTTTGTCCGATTGCTTCACCAATGAGAGGGGTAGTGGCGATTAAAATACCTGTCGCTAATAAAAATAATGGTAGCCAGATACCAGAGCCAACAGCGACCGCCGCCAAATCAAGGGCAGAAACTTGACCTGCCATGATGGCATCGACGACACCCAGTGCCGCTTGGCAAAACTGAGTAATCAAGATGGGTAAGGCGAGCACGCCTAAGCGTAAACTGTAGCTTTTAAAATCAGTAAAGGATATTGGCAACGCCATAATTAGCAACTTTTTATGATTCACGGTGGTTAGTGTTGATAGACAAATACTGCCATCAACCACTCAATAGCGAGACAGTAACCGGAGTGTTGTAGCGACGATTAATAAGACGAGAAAGTCTATATAAACTAGGGTCTGTTGAACATTCAAATATTAGGACTGCTGATTGCTAAAATCGTCCCAAACTAGTCGTAAACCGACGATAATGTCGAGACCTTAGCTAGGTTTACAACAACGTTTGGGGTGATTTTAGTATCAGCCTTTCAGGGCAGGGCTATTTTTTGCCAATACATGGCGAAATTATCTAATCTAGAATGACTAGGCGTCAAAAATTTCACTGCGTATTGTTTAAAAAATAGCCACTGCCAGTGCCACACTTGAATGTTCAACAGACCCTAAGTATTAGAATAAAAATATGATACTAAAAGTGAAGACACTCAAATAAAAATAACCCGTCAATCCAAGTGATAGATTGACAGGTCATAAGTAGATAGGATGGTAAAGAAGCCAGACAAGTATGTCAACGTTTTAGGAAGGTTTTATAATGCTGAGCGACATCTATAACATTTATAACATTGTGCCTAGATTCATATAACTGTGCCTAGATTCATATAACATTGTGCCTATATCCAGACTTTTACATGGCTTAGGCCTACAGGGATTCTGGCAAATCTTGTACCACTGCTTGATAGCCGATCAACTTATTATTAGCATCAAATGCTTGCACCACAATAGCGTAGTTGGTTGAGCTATTAGGAATCACAGGTGTAAACTGGGTCTCACGATTGCTCAATACTAAGTTTTGCACGTAACCATTAGCGCCAGACTCGGCTTTATTAACATCAATTTGACTGACCAATAGGTGCTGAGTATTGATGGGGTTTTGCCAAGTGACGATTTTTTGGCTACCATTGCCCGTTACATCGAGGTTCATTTTACCAAGGTCATAATCGAGCGGATAAGTGGTAAAATTGGCGCGATCGCTTAACGTATAAGTCACTTTGCAATTGTCCTCACCGCTGGACAGTTTTTGCCCGCCTAAGCCATCTAGGTATTCAAAACTGCCTTTCCACGGTGAGCCCGCTTGTTTTTCCTCAAAGCTACCTGCAAAAGTGGTGAGCAAGTTTGGTGTCTCTAAGCCTAAGTCACTGACATATTTAACGTCCAAAAACTCCAAGGTATCGAGGCTACCAGTCACTTTGCCAGCGATATAGTTGTCGACTTTTAGCCCTGAGTTGATGCCCAAAGCGTTGTTTTCTTGGCAAGCTTGCTGCTGATAACTAAAGCTGCCATCGACGCTACCCGCACCTTGCTCACTGATATCGAAGTAGACAGCACCAATATCGATGTCATTACTATCACCGTCGTTTAGCTCGATGAAGTGTCCGACATATAAGCCGCCTCGTCCGCCTTCTGGAGTGAGCTTGTCTAAGAAATTATCAAATGATTCCTCTGGTAAAAACACAGATTCTAAAATCTCTGCCATACTTTTTTCGTCATCAGTCAGCTTATCTTCGGCTTTTTTATATTTTTCTTTGACTTTGTCTTCTATACGATCGTATTCGTTTTTAACCTGATCTTCTACGCGGTCGTACTCTTCTTTGACCTTATCGCCATCACTGCCGCAAGCGCTCAGTGTTAGGCCAAACATACTAACGGTTAATAAAGACAATACTAGTTTGGGTGCGCTCATAAACGAGTCCTGATAATTGAAATATGATAGTTATAAAAAGATGAGATATTACTATTGAGTATGGAGATGTTGTTATCTGCTAATAAATATAGCAAAATTTAAACGACGAGCGCAGGGATAAGTGTTAATTGATGTCAGAGAAAGTATACCCAATAGTTACCGCGCAAGATGATCATTATCTGACAATAAATCATCTCACAATAAATCCATATGATCCGACATCTCTATAATAGCGTGCCAGTGCTTGGGCTCTAGAGGAATGACGGTTAGCTGCTGACAGCCCTTTCTAAGCAATAATGAATCCTCAAGTGCAGGCAAAAACTTGAGTTCTAATAAGGGCAATACTTCTATAAACGCTTGCTCAAAGGTGACATCTACCATATACCATCGTGGCTCATCTTCGGTGGCGATAGGGTCGTAGTGACGATATTCCGGATGAAACTGGGTGGGGTCCGGATAGCCGGCTTTACTGACGGTCATGATACCAGCAACGCCAGAAGGCTTGGCGCTAGAGTGATAAAAGAACACCTTGTCACCGACTTGCATATCATCGCGCATAAAGTTACGGGCTCGATAGTTGCGCACGCCATCCCAACCTTCTGTGCCTAAGCGTTGCAAATCGTGAATACTAAAAAACTTTGGGTTTGATTTCATAAGCCAATAGGCCATATCTTGTATTCCTTTATTATTAGCAGTGGTTTATTAGGGTCTGTTGAACATTCAAATGTGGCACTGGCAGTGGCTATTTTTTAGACAATACGCAGTGAAATTTTTGACGCCTAGTCATTCTAGGTTAGATAATTTCGCCATGTATTGGCAAAAAATAGCCCTGCCCTGAAAGGCTGATACTAAAATCACCCCAAACGTTGTTGTAAACCTAGCTAAGGTCTCGACATTATCGTCGGTTTACGCCTGATTTGATAAAAGGTTTGGGACGATTTTAGCAATCAGCAGTCCTGATATTTGAATGTTCAACAGACCCTAGTAACCAATTTTTATCAGTAACGATTATATTGCCTGTCAGATGCCAGTATTAACATGGATTTTGTGAGTGGTTTTGTGAGTTATTTTGTTGTCATGATGCTTTTCATTAAGGCTTCTAACCGTTATCCTAGCGATACTTTTTATAGCTATAGTCAATCCTACATAAGTCAGATACGGTGTCAGGCTCACTTAGCCTACTATTTGTAGTACTTTCACGCGCCTTCCTTGTATCTAAACTATATTGAACCGACTATATAATAATGGCTCAATAATTAATAAGTCTATCTATGCCCAAAACTGAATCTGAAAGCCATTTAAAAGAGAGTAACGGCGTCGATATTATCAATAGCGATGCTCATACGACGGATATAAGCGTGATGGATATTCCGTTAGCGCTCTACATTCACATTCCATGGTGTGTAAAGAAGTGCCCGTATTGCGATTTTAATTCGCATGAGCTACCAGCAGACAGTCAGCTATCGATGTATGAGGAATACGTCGATGCTTTGTTATTGGATGCTCAAATGCAGCAACCATTGACTCAAGGGCGTGAAATTGGCTCGATATTCATTGGCGGTGGTACGCCATCGCTACTGCCGATTGCGCAATACCAGCGTTTATTTGCTGGCTTGCGTGCGTGTTTTATATTCGCAGATGACATTGAGGTTACGATGGAGGCCAATCCGGGTACGCTTGAGCACGCGCCATTTGCTCAGTATTTGGATGTCGGTATCAATCGCTTGTCAATTGGGGTGCAAAGCTTCGCTGCGGATAAACTTAAAACTCTCGGGCGCATACACGATCCAAAGCAAGCATTATCAGCGATTAAGGCGGCACGAAGTGCTGGGTTTGAACGCGTCAATGTCGACTTGATGCATGGCTTGCCGCAGCAAAGCTTAACCGAAGCACTAAATGATATTCAAACCGCACACACTGCTGGCGCGACCCATATCTCATGGTATCAGCTAACGATCGAGCCTAACACGGTGTTTTACCGCAGTCAGCCTATTTTGCCCGATGAGGACAGCCTCGCTGATATTGAGCAAGCCGGTCAGGCATTGCTACTGCAATTGGGCTACGATAATTATGAAGTGTCGGCATGGTCTGGCGCTTCCGATAAGCCGTGCCGCCACAATGTCAATTATTGGCAGTTTGGTGATTATTTGGCGATTGGCGCAGGTGCTCATGGTAAGGTGACTGTTGCTAATAACAAGTCAGATGATAACGAATTAGGTGATAATAAAGATTCAGGCGATAATAAGCAATCAGGTAATCAAGTGGCACTATTAAGCGAAAATACATTTAAAGCGTTAGAAAAGTATGAAGGTCAAAGCAGTGAGTTATTAGCAGAATCAGGTATTTATCGTTTTAGTAAGTCACGCTTACCGAAGGATTATGTCGACTATCAAGATATTACTGACCCATCTAACACCAGCCAGAATTTCCCAAAAATGATTGGTTGGCAGCAGATTGATAGTGATGAGCTGGTCAGCGAATTTATGCTCAATGCACTACGTTTACATGCTGGGGTGTCATGGGCATTGTTTGAGGCTCGAACAGGGCTTTGCTATGACAGTATCGCTGAGCAAATCAATAAACTAATCAAGCAGGGGTTACTCGTGGATGATCGTCAGTATCTAAAACCGACTGCATTAGGCAGCAGATACCTCAACCAAATATTAAGAGCGTTCTTATAATAGAAAACTGCTTATTTTAGATATTCTGAAATGACTACTTAAAAGAAATAATGTAACAAAGCAAAAAAAGGCTTACCAAACAAATGGTAAGCCTTTTAAAAACAAGTCTAATAAATGAATAATTAGATTTTGTTTTGTACGTCTTGAGCACCGCCAGTTACAGCATCGCCAGCGCTAGATACGTCTTGACCTAGACCTTTAAAAGTGTTGCAACCAGTCAATACAAACATAGCCGTCAAAGATGCAATGATTAATTTTTTCATAATAATTTCCTCAAAATAGATAGGTGGTTATAAATAACAACAGCGATGCTAAGCAGTTTGCTTAAGCCTCACTGAAGGATTACAGGATACGACAACAATGTGTGTATATTATCTCGCAATCCAGTAAAGCCATAATAAAGAAAGTTAGAATCTGTGCCCAGTATCAAAATGTAATTTTTGCCAGTAAACTGTAACTTTTGATTACGCTTGGCATATATATTCCATTCAAGGTAATTTTTATATAAAGACAACGAGCGAATCCATTAGCAAAAGCTACTAGCAGTAGTGGGTTGAACGAGCCCGATAGCTAAATCTGTTTATATAGGATTGGCGATAGCACTAAAATAATGATGTTCAAACAATTGATGGAGTGATAATGACTATTCATATCGTGCTGGTAGCACCCAAAATGCCCAGTAATACTGGCAATATTATTCGTTTATGTACCAATAGTGGGGCGCAGTTGCATTTGGTTAAGCCATTAGGATTTGAGCTTGATGACAAAAAACTACGCCGTGCAGGATTGGATTACCATGAGTATGCCCATCTGCAAGTACATGACGATTGGGCAGCTGCTAGGCAAGCGCTTATAGCATCGGACTGTCATGTCATCACAGCATTGACCACCAAGCTGAGCAAGCCATTTTATGAGTATAATTTTAGTGGGCAAGTTGCTGACAATGAGCAAGATGCGCTGACATCGCCCCCCAATATTGCTTTAGTATTCGGCTCTGAAACAGCAGGATTGGCGGATGATATTCGTGAAAGTATCGGCGCTGATCATTGGTTGCGCTTGCCTATGCTGGCAGATTCACGCAGCTTGAATCTGTCCAATAGCGTGGCGATATGTCTGTATGAGATATGGCGTCAGCAGGGTTTTGCGGGTGATGAAGGTCGCAGTGTTGGGTATGACACGCTAACGGTTTATGACCCAAAGTAGCGGCTGATATACTGATCGATTTTTACTGAAAGTCATGCTTTAAACGTCTGAACGCGAGCAGCAATCAGTGCTACTTTATAAGCAATTAGGCGGCTTCGGTAGTCCAGCAAGACGATTGACATGACGGGCGACCAAGCCAGTATTGAATAATTGCTGGAGTTTTTGATTGCTAATATCGTGCTCTGGCAAGGTCTTTTGTAACCACTTAATGAGCGGTCTTGTCGCTGGCGCGTGATTAAACTTAGTAAAAAAGGCTCGCACTTGTTGCAGAATCTCTAGATGTTCCGCTGTCAAATTGACATCTAGCGTATTTGCCAACTGCTGTGCAATCGCAGGTGACCAAATAGTGTGATCACATAAATGGCCGTCTTGATCGAGCGCAATATTATCTGCCGTTTCAGCAGACGTGGTAGCGGTAGTAAGGACATCATTAGTCATAAGGCAACCGTCACCACTTTATCAAACTGGCTGTCTTGAGTCAGAGTGACCCATTCATCATCCGTTAGCAGACCGGTTAGCTTGGCCGTTAGGTTGAGCTGCGTAGCTATGTTCGGCGTTAGCTGTGCCACATCATCGGAGAGCGCATAAACACCCGCAATACCATCGATATCATTTTCACCTAAAGAGGCATTGAGCCAATCAATAAAAGCGACAGTCGTGCCCAGTAACAGAATACTGTCGCCTGTGTGCCACGTGTGTGATAGCTCTTCTGTGCTGCGTTCGAGCTTATCCATGCTGCTATGTAATTGGTATAAGGTGGCCATAATGGATCCGATTGCTGGTTATATTTTGATTGGCTAGAGCGTGTCTTTAATTCACTCGATAGTCATCTAAATGGGCTAAAAATAGCTAAATCTTGCCAAAAATCATCAAATAGCTGGTTAATATCTTGATATTATCTACACTATTTTTCTTGTTTGATGGCAATTTATCTCATTTTTAAAATGAAAACACGCCCTAGAATTGCGTCATCTAATACTATCGTTTGATAGCGTTGTGATATTAAAAACAGCGTTGTGGTATTAAAAATTGAGTATTTGCTCAAAGTCTTGGGAATCAATGACCTCAGGCATCAAAGTTAATTGACTAGCCAAGTCAGTCGGCAACATACCGGTGAGCCATCCACTAAATACATCCGCAGGTAGCCACGCCGCTGGCATATCATACAGCTCAAGCGATTGAATCATGCCATGTAAACGCGATGTTGGTTGCATTAATAAACCAAAGACAGGGGCATCCAAATAAAGCTGGACGTCGTGACCAAAAGTTGCCAGCGTCAGTGCGAGGGCACAACCTTCATAACTTGCTATTTCTGTCGGTGTCCGCAGCTGAATCAGTAATTTCATGGTTTATTCCAAAGGTTGGTTGTCACAAGCAGTTGTCAAACAGAATACCGTCAATCATGCGTTGCTAGAATTGTATGAGGCGGCAGTTGCTTTGCATCATCATTGCCAACTCACTCAGCCCAACCAAGCTAAATCCTGCTGCTAGGTTGTCCCCTTCAAGTTGATGGCGAGCACCATTTTCGCGATCACTAATCCCGCGACTGAGGGCAGTGCTGACGCAGACAGGTAATGGCAATTGATATTGCTTAGCCAGATTTTGCCATTGTTGAGTGAGGTCGATTTGTTCGGCTGACTGCCAACGTAAGCGATTGGCGGTGTGAGCACCATCTGCATAAAAAAACACATTCAAGATAGCCTGCTGTTTAGAAACATCACTATCCGTTGTCTTAGTATTCATGACTGTGCTCTTAAGATAGGCGCGAGCATAGCGTAAGGCTAACTGGGCAAGCGGATGACTGGGATCGGCTGTAACAAGTAGTAGCGGGGTATCTGTAGTCATAAATGTGGTATCGCTGTTTAGCAGTTGTTGATAATAAGGATTAGCACTCAATTATTGAAGGTATGGATCAGTATTAGGGTCTGTTGAACATTCAAATGTGGCACTGGCAGTGGCTATTTTTTAGACAATACGCAGTGAAATTTTTGACGCCTAGTCATTCTAGGTTAGACAATTTCGCCATGTATTGGCAAAAAAAGACAGCCGGTATACTTTCAAAACCTTCAACAAAGTTTTCTCGATATTTGATTTGCTCATTATTATACCATTCTACGATTTGTTTTTTTCCTCATCAAACCTGTTGTTCAAGTCGTAAAATGCAAAGCCTACTATAGTAGATTCTCAATAAAATAGGTACATGGTGTCGTAACGCAGAACTGAGACACATTTTTCTTGTTTTCTTGTTTTCTTGTTTTCTTGTTTTCTTGTTTGCTGTGTCTGTGCTGGCAGAGGCTGCGAAAAATTTGTCTCAGTTTTGCTGTATGATTTTTGAATTGAACTGACTATATAATGGCAGTTCTTTTTGACACTGTTTTGATGAACATGTGCATCAGTCCTATAGCTTGAGATGTTTATTCTTTATAAGATAGCCTTCATCATCAGATAACCTTCATCGGTAGCACGAGTTTTTAGCGCAACTTTCCAAAATGGTAATATGTTTTTTTAGCATAGCTTTGAGCATAAAATTTTCATGCTATTATAATAAAAATGACACTCGCTATAATTTATATTGCAAGGAACGTTTATTACTATGCCATCAGCTGCAACCAATAATAATGACTATCAACCGACATCGGCGCAAATCCAAGTATTGCAGACGGCGAGTGAGTTTGCTTATCAGATTTGGCAGAGCCGAACCGCCTCCTGTCAGACATTTTTACGCAGTTATCCACTTGATCATACCTTAACACGTCAGCAAATTGATGATCTGATACAAGATTATACCTTGGATGAAAACTACCAACTGGCTAATGAAGCCAAGGTCATGAGTGGCCTACGACACTTACGCATGCTGCTGATGATGCGCTGGATTTGGCAAGATGCCCTCGGTATGATTGCCCTCGAGCAATTGACCGATGAGCTGTCTGAGTTTGCTGATGGTTGTATTTCGTTCGCCAAGGAATATACCTATCAGGAGCTGGTGACCCGCTATGGCAAGCCAACCTTCATCAATGAGCAAGGCAACGTTCAAACTGATGACATGGCGATTATGGCGATGGGTAAGCTTGGTGCTCACGAGCTGAACTTATCGAGTGATATCGATCTTATCTTTGTTCATCAAGCCCGCGGCGCTACCGATGGTGACAAAGCAAAAGGCACTCGCAGCATCGATAACAAGCGTTTTATGACCCGGCTTGGTCAAGGGATTATCAAGCTATTGGATAACAATACCGCTGATGGTTTTGTGTTTCGTGTCGATATGCGCTTGCGGCCGTGGGGTGATGGCAGTGATCTGGCTATTCATCTATCCGCCTTGCAAAAGTATTTTTCCTTGCATGGGCGCGCATGGGAGCGTTTTGCATGGTTAAAGGCGCGTGTAGTGGGACAAATAGAGTCGCCATTTTATGACCGAATACAAGCGCTCATTAGGCCTTTTGTCTTTCGCTATTATGTCGATTACAGTGCTTTTTCAGCGCTCAGAGAAATGAAGTCTTTGATTCAGAACCAAGTGGCGCAGCGTGAAGATTTGGATAATATTAAGCTGGGTGCGGGCGGGATTCGAGATATTGAGTTTATCGTACAAGCTTTCCAATTGATTTATGGCGGTCGGCATCCACAGCTACAGGTTAAGTCGTGTTTACAAGCCATGCAGGCGTTATATGAGCTCAAATATTTAGAGCTGTCAACTTATGAGCAGCTGCAAGCGGCCTATCGCTTTTTGCGTCGACTTGAGCATGGCATTCAGGCCATCAATGATCAGCAGACCCAGCGCTTACCCCATGACCACTATTGGCAGCACAATCTCGCCATTACCCTTGGGTTTGAAGATTGGCAGGCATTGCTCAACACACTGAACAGTCATCGAAACAATGTAAATATACCATTTGAGCGCATGGTGACCGAACGTCAGGTTCCCGCTAAAGAAGATACCGAGCTCGAACCAGCTCATTTTGAAGAACAAATTGCCAGTTTGGATCAAGTATTGACAGAAGAGAACCGCGCGCAGTTGCAAGAGTTTTGGCAATCAAAGATGGTCGCCAACTTGAGTGATGAAGCCAGAGAGCGCCTGGATGATGCGTATCCTGTGATTGTCCATGCGTTACTGGCGCATCAAGAACAGCAGCAGCTGGCCAATACCGCCTTGCCACGCTTGATTGCCTTACTAGAAGCGATTTGCCGCCGTTCTATTTATTTGGTCATGATTGCCGAAAACCCCAATGCAACCATTGAGCTGATACCAATGCTATCAGCTAGCCCTTGGATTGCAAAAGAGCTGGCGCATTACCCAGTGCTGCTAGATACCTTTTTACAGCAGCGCTACCGTCACTTGCCAGACAAGCTAGAGCTGCATGATATCTTGCGCCAGCAGCTACTGCGTGTAGAGCCTAACGACGAAGAAGAGCTGCTTAGCGTATTGCGACTGTTCAAAAAAAATCAGGTACTGGCTGTTGCTGCCAGTGATGTGTTGGCTGAACGGCCAATTATGAAAGTGTCTGATTCACTCACTTATATCGCGGCAGTGGTATTAGAGGCAGCACTTGAGCGCGCCTTTGCAGAGATTGTCAAACGCTATGGCTATCCTATCGGTCAAGATGGTGATCCGGTCACTGAAGCCGATTGCGGTTTTGCGATTATCGGTTATGGCAAACTTGGCGGTCTTGAATTATCGTATTCTTCTGATTTGGATTTGGTGTTTTTACATAAGATAAAAGAGCAGGGAATGACCACGGGTGAAAAATCAGTGAGTGGCATGAAGTTCGCTGCTCGTCTGGTGCAAAAACTGATGAATTATCTCAATACGCAAACTCGTGATGGACGCGTTTATGATATTGATATGCGCCTGCGCCCATCTGGTAATGCCGGTATGATGGTGGTTTCTTGTCATGCGTTTGAGACCTACCAGCTCGAAAAAGCTTGGGCATGGGAGCATCAGGCCTTGGTGAGAGCACGGGCAATATGTGGGGACAAACGAGTGACAGCACTTTTTTGTGATATTCGCCGCAATGTGCTGGCACTACCGCGTACGATTGAGCAAGTTCGAATTGATGTCACCAGTATGCGCATAAAAATGCAAAAACATCTGGGCACCAGTCAATGGCAGCAACAAGCGGGTAAATTTCATCTAAAACAAGATGCGGGCGGCATTGTAGATATTGAGTTTTTGGCACAGTTTGCGGTATTGGCCTATTCACATGATCACCCAAGCTTGACGAAGTGGAGTGATAATGTACGTATTTTTGAAGAAGTCGCGGCACTCGGTATTTGGGAGGAGCAAGTATGTCAGGATTTGACCGATGCTTATCTACGTATACGCGCTGCTACCCATCAATTGGCATTGTCCGAGCAGTCATTATTGGTTGATGAATCACTGTGGCAAGAGACGCGGGCATTGGTGCAAGCGCAGTGGCAGCATCTTATGGGTGTAGATTCAACGGAGTAAAAATAGTATTAATGGTCTGCAGTACTGTTTGCTTCCATAAGATAATATACTCAAATCCAAAATTCTAATATAAAGAAAAGCCATTTAGGTACAAACTAAAACTTTGCATTTACCAGCATTGCCAGTGATATAATTACTGGCGCATCATAATAACTCTATAGTCAATCCCTTATAAATCGGATACGATGTCAGGCTTGCTCAGTCTACGATTAGTAGTACTTTCACTCGCCTGTCTTGTCTCTAGATTGTCTCAACCGACTAAATCGTAGTTGTTTGCAATAATGAATCTTTATTTTGATAATAAAAATCGATGCTGTGGTGTTATCATATGATGTTGTTAAATACCATTAATTAAAATTTACTCAAAAAAGTTAGACGCCAGCGCTAGCATAAGGACTATAAAATGAATATGGCAACACAAGATGGTAAGCTTTGGATGAATGGCACAATGATTGAACAGCCAGATGCCAAAATTCATGTATTGACTCACAGCTTACATTATGGCATCGCCGTGTTTGAAGGCGTGCGCGCCTATCAAACCGATGATAAGCGTACCGCTATTTTCCGTTTGAAAGATCATACTGAACGCTTGCTTGGCTCTGCCTTTATTTTTCAAATGGAGGTGCCTTTTGATGCGGCTACCCTTGAGCAAGCCCATAAAGATGTGGTCAAGCAGAACAACCTAGAAGAAGCTTATATCCGCCCGCTGATATGGATTGGCGCTGAAAAGCTGGGCTTAGCTGCTCATGATAATAGTATCAATGCGATGGTTGCTGCGTGGCATTGGGGTGCTTATTTGGGCGAAGACGGTATTCAAAACGGTATCCGAGTAAAAACGTCTTCTTATTCTCATCATTTGCCTAACGTCACTATGTGCAAGGCCAAAGCATCGAGCAACTATCCGGTGTCTATCATGGCGAACCGTGAAGTTACGCGTAATGGCTATGATGAAGCGATCATGATGGATTCACAAGGCTATGTCTGTCAGGGTTCAGGCGAGAATTTATTCTTAGTCAAGAACGGCGAGCTCCATACGCCAGACTTAGCGGGCGGGGCATTGGACGGTATTACTCGTCGTACCATTATCCAATTTGCCGAAGATTTAGGTATCAAAGTCACTGAACGTCGTATCACTCGTGATGAGTTTTATTTGGCGGATGAGATATTTATGACCGGTACTGCTGCGGAAGTCACGCCTATTCGTGAATATGATGACCGCACTATTGGTAATGGTGGTCGTGGTGAAATGACTGAAAAGCTGCAAACGCTGTATTTTGATGTGGTTCATGGCCGCAATGAGAAATATATGGATTGGTTAAGCTTTATTGATTAAAATAAAAGTTTATTAAAAAAATATTTAAATCCATCCAAGAAGCTGAGCATAAACGTTCAGCTTTTTTATGCTAATATATTTGTCATATTTATCCATACAATTAAAGTGAGCAGTTTATGCCAATAGACTCTAGTACAGCAGATAATGAAAATATCAAACAAATTATCTGTATTAAATGGGGTACGAAATACGGAGCTGATTATGCCAATAAACTTTATGGCATGGTATCACGTAATATTACCCCGCCGTTCCGTTTTGTCTGTTTTACCGATGACACCACAGACTTACGTCCAGAGATTGAATGCCAGAAACTACCTCCTCTAGATGTGACCATGCCAACCAATACTTTGGGTAAATGGCCAAAGTCGCGTTTGTGGGGTGAAAAGCTAGGGGATCTAACTGGTACCGTACTATTTGTAGATTTAGATGTCATTATTGTAGATAGCCTTGATCCTTTCTTTGAATATGGCAAGCCCGATGATATTGTTTTGTCTTATAATCCAAGCAACCCTTTAGAGCGTTTGGGACAGACTTCCTGTTTTAGATTTCAAGTTGGTTCGCTGATCTCTTTACAAGAAAAATTTAAAGCGGATCCACAAGGTATCGCTGATGAATATCGTTTTGAGCAACGCTTTGTGACACGAAACGCCCCAGGTGGCGTAAAGCTATTTCCAAAGGCATGGGTAGCACACTTTAGGCGCAAGTGCCGCCAACCATTCCCACTTAACTATGTCAAGGAACCAAAGATCCCCAAAGGTGCTCGCATCGTAATATTCCCTGGTGATCTATATCCTACGCATGCTATTGAAGGTAAGTACAATAAAAACGCGGCTAACAATGCTAAGGATCACTTAAAAAGAATCACTGAGCCCAAAAATCTAAAAAGACCACTGCGCCATTTGCGTCATTTTATTTTACCAGTAGGGTGGATAGAAAAATACTGGCGAGAGTAAGTGGAAATTAGAAAAAATAAATAGCAGCCAGACATTCTTTAGCTTAGAGATTAATTTAACCATACTACATTTATAATGTTTACCAGTTAGCAGGTGAAGATATGAAAGAGAATGAAACTATCAGAGTCTTTGTGGGGTGTGATCCTAATAACTGTGATTTAGAGCAGATGATGGTACTAGATTACAGTATTCATAAACATACTAGTGTACCAGTTGAAATAGTGTGGATGCAGTTATCGCGTGATCCTAATAGCTATTGGTATTCTAATCCTGAGACTGGCGAAGGATGGAATACTACTAAATGGGATACCCCGTTTTCAGGGTTTCGTTGGGCGATTCCAGAATATTGTGATTATTCTGGATATGCTATCTATATGGATACAGATGTTGTAATTTTAGATGATTTGTTAAAATTATGGAATCATCCAATTGATGGGAAATCTATAGTAGCGGCTAAGAAAGTTTCTAAAAAAACTCGCATGTGTACCTGTGTATGGGATTGTAGTCGTGCTAAAAGTATTCTCCCTTCAGTTGAGAAGATTATGGAGGATGCTGATAGTCATAAAAAAATAATGGAGATGATAAAAAAGAACCCACGACTTTTAGAACCCTTCAATGACAGCTATAATTGTATTGATGGAGAAAGTTTACCGATAGAAGCTATTAAAGTTTTACACTATTCTGATATGGGCACGCAGTTTAGTCATAAGTATTCATTGAAAAGGATTGAAGAAGAAGGTTCAAAGCATTGGTTCGATGGAGAAGTTTTACCACATCCTAGACAAGATTTAGTTGAGTTATTTGATAGTTATTACAGTGAGGCTTTGGCTAACGGTTATCAATTAGAAAACTATCGTGTAGACCCTTTTGGAGATTTTCCAAAAAAATCCCAGCAGCGTTATACTGGTAATAATGTTACTCGTCCAAAGCTTAAAAAGTCGTTATTTTCAAAGATGTTTAAGCGTTAGTTTATTATTTTACTAACAAATAATAATACAAGTATTTGATTTATTTATAGGTTGTCAGTTATGAAGAAATCCACCAAAATAGTGGTATTAGCTATCAATTGCCTACAAGGTGGTGGTGCAGAGCGAGTCGTACTCACTCTAGGGAAAGGTTTTTATGAGTTGGGTTATGAAGTGCATATTTTAAGGTTTAAACCATTAGTTCAATATGAACTTGATGTAAATCTTAACTATCATGTACTTAAGTTTAAGCCTTATAAACTTGTTCCAGGTAAAGAACGTCGAGACGAGATATTTGCACGTAGAGTAGATAAGTACATTACAAAAAAAATTGGACAACCAGATTTGATATTATCCAATCTTGATCGTTCGGACAGTATTTTTAGTTATAGCAAATTAGAAAATATTGTTTACGTTATACACAATACCGTATCGCTGTTATATAAACTCAAGAAAGAAGAAGATATTAACAAGAAAAAAGAAGAGCTATTGAGAATTTATTCTAAACATCCTTGCGTATGTGTGAGTGATGGTGTGGAAAGAGATTTCATTCAGACCTTTGGTAATATCACACCGACAACAGCAATTCATAACCCTATTGATAGAGACGTTATTCAAAGACAGGCTAATGCCTTTATTCCTGAATATCAAAATTATATTGTTCATGTGGGTAGTTTTAAAGATGCAAAACGTCATGATCTATTGATCCAAGCATATGCGCGAACCGATCAATCTATGCTTTTATTACTGTTAGGTCAAGGCAAGCACAAAAGTGAAGTGGAAAGATTAGTTGCAGAGTTTAAACTTGAAGATAGGGTGATATTTTTAGGATTTCGTGAGAACCCTTTTCCTTATATCAAACATGCTCAGTTCAAAGTATTGACTTCTGACTGGGAAGGCTGTCCTTTAGTAATACCTGAAGCATTGGCTATAGGCACGCCTGTTATAAGTACTGATTGCCCATCGGGTCCAAGCGAGCTACTTCCAAGTAATAATTTAATGCCAATGAGAGATATAGAAGCTATGGCAGATAAAATGAATCAAGCAATGAAAAGCCCTCAGCAGTTCCGCTCGCCCTTCGATGAAGATATGCTTCCTATAAAGATAGCGGAGAAGTATAATACATTCGCAGAAAGTCTAAAATGAATATTAGTGTATCCCCCTATGGCAGGATAGTTGTCACCCCTAAAGAATAATCCAAATGGGGGCACAAGGACCAATCATGCCACGTT
>NZ_JBEOOZ010000022.1:0-51557 GCF_040309625.1 Psychrobacter sp. 78a-MNA-CIBAN-0178 | reverse complement strand
GAAATGCAACACGGCACATCTTACTCTTCAACTCATTCTTTTAAAACGTTGCACTTCTTATTTGAATCTAGGTTTTATAAATAGAACGAATCACATTTTTAACTTTGAGTATTTTAAATATACTTAACAGCAACTATTATTATAAATAGCTGCTGATTTTTAACTTTTGGGATTTAACTTCTAATAACGGTTTTACTAAAGAATCAGCACGCTTGCCAAGCCCAAGAATGACATAAAGCCGACGATATCAGTCACGGTGGTTAAGATAACCGAAGCGGACAGCGCAGGATCGATATTCATGCGTTTCAATGCCAATGGAATACTAATGCCCGATACATTGGCAGCGGTCATATTAATGGCAATAGCAAAACCGATCACCGAGCTAATTTTAATATCATGAAACCACAGTTGCGCGATAAACGCCATAATTATCGCCCAGATGATACCGTTTATCGCACCGACCCACAGCTCTTTATTGAGTAACCACAGACGGTTAGAACCACCGATTTGACCCATCGCCATACCGCGAATGACCACAGTCAGCGTCTGCGAGCCAGCGATGCCGCCCATACTAGCAACCACGGGCATCAATATCGCCAGCGCCACCACTTGCGCCAGTACTTCCTCGAACTGACCAATCACCGCTGCGGCTAAAAGCGCGGTACACAAGTTGATGCCAAGCCAAATACTACGGCTTTTGGCACTGGTTAAAATAGGCGCAAACAGCTCTTCATCTTGGCTGACACCAGCAAGATTTTTCATGGTGCTGTCGACATCATCTTGGATAATTTCCATGATGTCTTCGCCATTTAATTGACCAACCAGCTCGCCATGACTATTAATCACTGGCGCAAAACGAATGTCTTCTGAACGAAAAATCGCGGCAGCATCTTGAATGTCTAAGCGATCATTAATGGTAATCGCATTATCAATCAGCGCTGAGACCAAGGTATTCTGATCATGCTTGATCAAATCGACCAGACTGAGTAGCCCAAGTAACTGCTGACCTTGATCGACGACCAGTAGCTCTTGGCTTTGATCATCAAGTAAGTCGTCGTTTTCGCGCAGCCATTGCTGTACTTGCGCCAGACTAATATCATCCTTCACTTGGATGAGGTCGGGATCCATATAGCTACCAACTTCCCAGTCGGCATAGGTATCGAGCTTATTAACCTGAATCCTAATATCTTCATCTAAAGTCGCCATGACTGAGGTACGCACGCTCTCAGTAACGGTGTCTAGAATCTCAGAGATATCTTGCGCATCAAGGTCTTGGGTAAAAAGCGATATCTCTTTTGAAGAGATGTTTTCCATCAAGGGCTGGCGCGTATCTACGTCCAGCTCAGCGAGGACTTCACCTCTTAAGTTGTCAGGGACTTGCGCCCAGATAATGCGCCGCGCTTGCGTCGGGAAGGATTCGAGTAGGTTGGCAATCTCATACTCTGACTGCTTGATTAAGAACTCAGCGATGTCGCTATGCGAGTCTTTAGCGACCAGTTCCTGTAGATATAACAGCTTATATTCGGCACTATATTCTAACGGATTATAATCTGCCTGCAAGGTTGGCTGACGATCAGGAGTAGGCGTGGGAGCAGGCATAATCGTTCCAGAGTAGTGAGTGAATAGTTTTTTTGCCAACCATTAACCTCATGCTAATGGTGTGGCGCTCAATGTAACATGGCTAGTGGCTAGTGCATGTTCTAGCCACTAGCCATGTTACGATTTTTATCGGTCTAGCGTTTACCCAGTAAGGCACGAATATTGGCCAAATATTCATCAGCGACGGCTTCTGGATCTTTGGTCGCTTTTTTCTTTTTCGCTTTGGCTGGCCAGTCGATATGATCTTCTGGTAATTCATCTAAAAAGCGTGATTCAGAGGTCACGCGCATCTGCCCACCGGCGCGGCGCTGAGTCGCTAAAGTCAACGTCAGCTCACGACGGGCTCGGGTAATACCCACATACATCAAACGCCGTTCTTCTTCGACCGTCTCGCTCATGATAGAGTTGCGATGTGGCAGCATCTCTTCCTCAAGGCCCATGATATAAACAAAATCAAACTCCAGACCTTTTGCCGCATGCAAGGTCATTAGGTTGACCTTGTTGGTGTTTTCTTCTTCTTGCTGTTGCTCAAGCATGTCGAGTAACACCAGCTTGCGAATAATGGTATCAATGGTACGGTCTTCATCTTCTTCCGCGCGATTAATCAACGATTGAATACTGGTATAAAGCATGTCGATATTATCGATACGGTTCTTTTCTTGTTGCGGCGTTTTGGCATCGCTACGGACGAAGTCAATATAACCGGTCTCATCAATCATCTGGCGCACGATTGGCACAGGGTCAGGGTGTTGATCCAGCTCGCGAGTATAATGCTCAATGAACTCACCAAACTCTTTTATCGTGCCATAGGCTTTAGACGGCAACACATGACTGAGACCTGCATGCGTACAAGAGGCCAGTAACGATATGCTGTGTTCTTGCGAAAATAAGCCCAGTTTTTCCAGCGTTGCTGGTCCCATACCGCGCTTGGGCGTATTAATAATGCGTAAAAATGCACTGTCATCTTCGGGATTCAAAATCAGGCGCAAATAGCCCATGATGTCTTTGATTTCACTACGGGCAAAAAATGATTGACCACCGGACAGTTTATAAGGCACTTGCAGCTGACGCAATTGCGCCTCTAGCATGCGTGCCTGAAAGTTACTGCGATAGAGGACGGCATATTGCTCCCACTCATTACCAAAGCGCAGCTTGTGAGTAACGATTTCTTTTGCCACCCGTTCGGACTCATCGTCATCATTACGGCAATTAATAATGCGAATTTTTTCGCCTTGACCTTTATCCGACCACAGTTTCTTTTCAAATAAATGTTCGTTATTCATAATAACGGCGTTGGCTGAGGTCAAAATACGGGTAGTCGAGCGATAATTTTGCTCAAGCATGACGATTTTCAACTTTGGAAAGTCTTCTTTTAGCAGCGCCATGTTTTCAGGCTTAGCCCCGCGCCACGCATAGATAGACTGATCATCGTCACCAACCACGGTAAAGCGCCCTTGCGGTCCGACCAGATATTTAATCATTTCGTACTGGGCGGTATTGGTGTCTTGATACTCATCGACGAGCAAATAACGAATACGGTTTTGCCATTTATCACGTAGTTCTCGATTTTCACGCAGTATCTTGGTTGGTAGTACAATCAAGTCGTCAAAATCGACGGCATTATAAGCACGTAGATTACGCTCATATAGGGCATATAAAGTGGCAAAAATCATATCTTCTGGGTCGTCTAAGGTTTCCATCGCCTTGTCAGGTTCAACCAAATCATTTTTCCAGTCAGAAATGAATTTAATGGCCTTGCCAACCAGCTCGCGACTTTCCGCACCGCTTAAGTTGTCGCGCATCATCAGCTCCATCAGCAAACGCTTACTATCGTCGCTGTCCATGATAGAGAAGTTACCTTTTAGAGGCGTATGAATCAGCTCATAACGCAAAAATTGCAGACCGAATTGGTGAAAGGTAGATACTGTTAAACCGCGCATTTTTTCGCTTGGCAGTAATTTACTGACACGAGCTTTCATCTCGCGCGCGGCTTTATTGGTAAAGGTCACCGCCGTGATGCGCTCAGCTGGCATGTTGCATTCTTCGATGAGGTAAGCAATTTTGCGAGTAATCACTGACGTCTTACCGGAGCCTGCACCTGCTAGCACAAGCAATGGACCAGATACGTAGAGCATCGCTTCTTGTTGTTTGGGATTAAGTTGACTCATAAGGTGACCTGTAAGACAAAAGCAAAAAAGAGAACAGAGCTGATATTGAAAGCGATTTAGCTAAGTGAAAAATGCCCATACTAAGCAAATTGATAGTGTCATATGGCATCGATAGGGTTAATCATGCAGTCTGCTCATCAAGCTCATGATCATTAATATTTTGTGACAATTAATCATGAGAGCCGTCATTAAAACAGCCACTGACATAACCATGAAATTCGGTGGGTTATTATAAAGCAAAAACCCTATCTTTGGGTGAGGAGTTCAATGATGAGTGCCTAGTAAAAAATCGTTTGGATCTGGTGACTTACATTATATATACCAGCGCTTTTTTAGAAATGTGGATTTGTGCTCAATATAAGGTAACGTCTATAGCATAATTTATAATAAAAAAAATATGTTTTTTTTGCCTATAAAGTGACCGTACAATACAGTTAAAAACTAGCTTTTGAGCCATGATATGCGTATAGTACGTAAATAATTTATGCCAGTTGTCACGTCATTATTGACCACGTGTAATGAGCTATTAAATCAATTAAATAAAACATCAAATATGATATTGATTTAATACGTTGATCTTACGTTGTTAGAAGATGCGTTAGGCGACCAGCTTTCTCCGCATGCGTGCCGGAAATTCTATAGTTGGTCACGTCTGACACCGTCGTCAATAAGCTTGATAATTGGTTATTACCAGCACAGTACCTATAATAGTTAACGAGTTGCTTATGTGAGTGACTCATTGACAGTTACTTTGTGTTTTCGTCTGCGTTACGCCTGTCGCACGACTGCCTTAACTGGTGTATCTGCGCTGCGCTTAACACTCGATTGGGTGAGGAGCACGTATTATCATGTCTGCTTTTAATTGGTCAGCAATTGCTTTTATCCTAGCCGCCATTGGGCTGGTTGTCTTTATGCTGGTCGTACCGCGTTTGCTTGGCGGTCGCTCTCAGGGTTCACAAAAAGAAGAAGTATTTGAAGCGGGTGTTGTCGGAGCTGGCAACGCCCGTATTCGTTTGTCTGCCAAATTCTATTTGGTGGCGATTTTCTTTGTGATTTTTGATCTAGAAGCGTTATACCTATACGCTTATGCCGTCTCTGTTCGTGAAGCGGGCTGGCTTGGTTTTGCTGCTGCCGCTACTTTTATTACCATTCTTATCATCGGTTTGATCTACGAGCTGAGCTTGGGTGCGATGAACTGGGCACCGGCGGACAAACGCCGCAAAAAAGCCCGTCTACATGCAGCGCCTGCAGGCTTTAATTTGGCAGACATCACCAAGTTTGATGGTGTCGATGAGCTGATGGTTGACCCAACGGGTAAAATACCTGCACAGTCGTCAGGACAGATTAATGTCTCAAATAACATTGAGACCAATCGCCGTCATCTACAAAATATTGATCACATTAATACCACAGGTAATATTACCTCTGTGGATTTTGCGACGCCTGCGCAACAGGATACTGTCAAACGCTAATCACCTTTGACAGCCTTGCGGCACTTCATCGCAAAATGGTCATCTATTAATAATAGAAGTTAAGGCGACAATAATGGCAAGACGATTGCCACGCTGCGCCAAATATAAAGGTTGTATGTTATGAAATACACATTAACTAAAGCCAACCCTGATGCAGATACCTATCCTGCACAGACGAGTCAAACGGTCAATGACCCGCTCGAAGACGAAGTCAATAAAAATGTCTTTATGGGTCGTCTTGAAGACCTTGTTCATTCAACAGCAAACTGGGGGCGCAAGCACTCACTATGGCCATTTAACTTTGGTACTTCTTGCTGTTATGTCGAATATGCCACCACCTTAACAGCCGTTCATGACTTGTCACGCTTTGGTGCGGAAGTCATTCGTGCGTCGCCACGTCAGGCGGATGTGATGATCGTTGCTGGTACTTGTTTTGTGAAAATGGCGCCTGTTATTCAGCGTCTTTATGAGCAAATGCTTGAGCCGAAATGGGTCATCTCAATGGGTGCCTGTGCCAACTCGGGCGGTATGTATGACATCTACTCAGTGGTACAAGGTGTAGACAAAATCATACCTGTCGATGTTTATGTACCTGGTTGTCCACCGCGTCCAGAAGCCTTGATTCAGGGTTTGATGCTGCTGCAAGAGTCTATTACCAAAGAGCGTCGTCCGTTAGGTATTCATGTCAATGAGCAGGGTATCTACCAGCCACAAATGACGCCTGAGCGTGACCGTAAGCAAGCAGATCGTATCGCTGTCAAAAACTTACGTAGCCCAGATGGTATTTAAGTTCTAGACAGTATTTAGATTCACAGCAAAAAAACTCAAAATTTTATGCGCTTATCATAGTTCGGTTATGATTAACATAGCTCAGTTATGGTTGACATAGTTCGGTTATGACTAACATAGTTCAGTTATGATTAATGAAGGAATACATCATTCATGGTCACGGTAGTCGAAAACATAGATCCTAAGATTAAGCCTGTCCCAGCAGTTATCAAAGAGCTGGAGCATAAATATGCCGGCAAATTTGTGGTGCAGCACACTGTTGATGAGATTCCAACGGTTTGGGTGGCGCGTGCTGATTTGTTAGACGTTCTCTTATTCCTGCGTAAGTTGCCAAAACCTTATGTCATGCTGTTTGACTTGTCAGCGATAGATGAGCGTTTGCGTCAACATCGCCAAGGCTTGCCTGACAGTGACTTTACGGTGTTTTATCATTTGATGTCGCTTGAGCGTAATAGTGATGTCCGTATCAAAGTCGCGCTAGACGAAGACGATCTCAATGTACCGAGCGCCACCCAAATTTGGCCAAATGCCAACTGGTACGAGCGTGAAGTGTGGGACATGTTTGGTATCGTCTTTAGTGGGCATCCGCATTTGACTCGCATTTTATTACCAAAATACTGGGAAGGTCATCCGCTACGTAAAGAGTATCATGCGCGTGCGACTGAATTTACCCCTTACTTCTTGAATACCGCCAAACAGCAATATGAGCAAGAAAATCTGCGTTTTGTTCCAGAAGAGTGGGGCATGAAGCGCTCAGGTCGCGATGAAGACTTTATGTTCTTGAACATTGGTCCTAACCATCCATCGGCTCATGGTGCTTTTCGTTTGGTGTTGCAGCTTGACGGTGAAGAAGTCGTTGATTGTATCCCTGATATTGGCTATCACCATCGCGGCGCCGAAAAAATGGCGGAGCGTCAAACGTGGCACTCATTTATTCCTTATACCGACCGTATCGACTATCTTGGCGGCGTAATGAACGAGCTGCCGTACATCATGTCGGTTGAAAAGCTTGCCGGTATTACTATCCCTCCGCGCGCTGAAACCATCCGCGTGATGATGAGTGAGTTTTTCCGTATTACCAATAACTTGCTGTTCGTCGGTACCTTTATTCAGGATGCGGGTGGTATGACGCCGGTATTCTATATGTTTACCGATCGCCAAAAAGCCTATGATGTCATCGAAGCCGTCACTGGCTATCGTATGCACCCAGCGTGGTTCCGTATCGGCGGTACTGCTGCTGACCTGCCGCGTGGCTGGCAGCGTTTGGTTCGTGAGTTCTTAGAGTGGATGCCAAAACGCTTGGACGAATACGTCAAAGCGGCATTGCAAAACAGTGTGCTAAAAGGTCGTACTCAAGGTGTTGCACAATATAACACTAAGCAAGCATTGGCTTGGGGTGTGACAGGCGCAGGCTTACGTGCAACAGGTTTGGATTTTGATTTACGTAAAGCGCGTCCGTACATGGGCTATGAGAACTACGACTTTGAAGTACCGGTTGGCTACAACGGTGATGCTTATGACCGCTGTATGGTGAAAGTTGAAGAGATGCGTCAGTCATTGCGCATCATCCGCCAATGTATGGATAATATGCCACAAGGTCCATACAAAGCTGATCATCCGCTAGCAGTACCGCCGCCGAAAGACCGTACGCTAAATGATATCGAAACGCTTATTAATCACTTTATTTCAGTATCTTGGGGTCCTGTGATGCCAGCGGGCGAATGTACGACGATCGTTGAGGCGACTAAAGGTCTGAACAGTTATTACATCACCTCAGACAAGGCCACGATGAGCTATCGCACCCGTATACGTACGCCGACATTTGCACATTTGCAGCAGATGCCATCAGTGATTAATGGATCCTTGGTATCTGATGCCATTATGTATCTGGCATCGATTGATATTGTGATGGCCGATTGTGATCGTTAGTGCTTTGGTTTGAGAATAGAGCTTTAATCAGAAATGATGGTTTTGAAAAAAGATAAGTTAATCAATATATTACTGCCAGATGGCACACCAAAATGCTGTAATGTTTCAGTGCAATGACAGTCAGTATTTAGACAGTTATGGTATTGTGATAAAGCGTGATGAGTGAGGAAAGATAGAAGATTATGAAAATTGTTTCCGACAAAATGCCAAAAGTAGATGTGGCAAGTATCCTCACTGCTGAGGAAATTGCTGCCATTCACGAGTTTATGCATCATTACCCACAGGCGCGCGCCGCCTCGCTAGACGCGCTAAAAATCGTGCAAAAGCGCAACGGTTGGGTCGATGATGCGCAAGTGAATGCCATTGCCAATATCTTAGATATTCCGATGTCAGATATGGACGGTGTTGCCACGTTCTTTAACCGTATCTATCGTCAGCCTGTTGGTCGCCATGTGATTCTTATTTGTGATTCAGTAGCGTGTTATTTGACCGGTTATGAGGCGCTATCGGCTGAGATTAGATCGCAGTTGGGTATCGAGTATGGACAGACGACTGCTGATGGTCGTTTTACGCTATTACCGATTTGCTGCTTGGGTAACTGTGACAAAGGTCCTGCCGTGCTGATAGACGAAGACACTTATGGTCCTGTCCAGCCTGAAGAGGTTGCGCAATTATTGGAGCTATACGCATGAGTTTAACGATTTCAGAGCAGATTGCTCGTCGCGGTCAAGGCCAAGCGCCAAGTCAGCTAAACGCACAGCGTGTTCCAATTTATGGTGATAAGGCCACAGCCACTAGCGAAACCAAACCGCTGACATGGCGTTTGGCACATCATGATGCTGTACTCGATTTAGCCACTTATGAATCTCTAAAAGGTTTTACGGGCCTAAAAGAAGCATTGTCTCAGTCGCCTAAAGACGTCGGCAATATGATTAAAGCAGCCAACGTCAGAGGTCGTGGCGGTGCAGGTTTTAACGCCGGTCTTAAATGGTCATTTATGTCACCACCAGACGGCTTGCCACGCTACCTCATCTGTAATGCTGATGAAATGGAGCCGGGTACCTTTAAAGACCGTCTATTGATGGAGCGTCTGCCGTTTCAGTTGATTGAAGGCATGCTCATTACTGCGCACGCTATCGGCGCGACTGACGGCTATATCTTTATCCGCGGTGAATATATATTGGCTGCTGAGCGTTTGGTTGCGGCTATTGAAGAATGTCTGGCCAATAATCTAATGGGCGACAATATTCTTGGCTCAGACTTTAGCTTCAATCTGCATGTGCATACTGGCGCTGGGCGTTATATCTGCGGTGAAGAAACCGCATTGATTAACAGCTTAGAAGGTCGCCGTGCTAACCCACGTACCAAACCCCCTTTCCCGCAAATCTCTGGTGCATGGGGCAGACCAACGGTTGTCAATAACGTTGAGACCTTATGCAATATGCCAGCCATCTTGAATCACGGCGTAGAGTGGTATCAATCACTATCCGAGATTAAAGGTAAAAGTAAAACGCCAGGCACCAAACTGTTTGGTTGCTCAGGATTGGTCAATGACCCAGGTCTGTGGGAATTGCCATTTGGTTATACGGCTCGCGAGATTATCGAAGAGTTGGCTGGCGGCATGAAAGAAGGTAAGACGTTAAAAGCATGGCTACCTGGCGGTGCATCGACTGACTTTTTGACTGCCAATCACTTAGATGTGGTCATGGATTTCGACACCATTCAAGAAGCCGGTAGCCGTATGGGTACTGGGTTGATTATGGTCGTTGACGAAGCACAGGACATGGTGCCACTGCTGCGCAACCTTGAGATTTTCTTTCAACGCGAATCTTGCGGATTCTGTACCCCGTGCCGTGATGGATTGCCTTGGGGCGTTAAACTGCTTACCGCCATCAATGATGGTGAAGGGCAAGTCGGCGATGTGGAAAAACTAGAGGGTCTGACGCGTGACTTATGGATTGGTAAAACATTCTGTGCGCATGCTCCGGGTGCGATGGAACCACTGATGAGTGCGATTAAATATTTCCGTCCAGAGTTTGATCAAAAAATCGCGCAGGCGGTTGGTGTAGATGTCATTGATGCTGCAGCCAATCAACAGCCAGAAGTGAAATAAGGAGAGCGGCATGGCAGTCATACATATTGATGGGACCACTGTCGAAGTAGATAGCGCAGATAACTTGCTACAAGCCTGCTTATCACTCGGCATTGATGTGCCGTATTTTTGTTATCATCCAGCCCTTGGCTCAGTCGGTTCTTGCCGTCAGTGCGCGGTCAAGCAATTCCAAAATAAAGAAGATATGGAAGCCGGTCGCGGTCGTCTGGTTATGTCATGTATGGTTGCCCCTGGCGATGACATGTACATCTCGGTCACTGACGATGAAGCCAAAGCATTCCGCAAGTCGATGGTTGAGCTACTGATGACCAACCATCCACATGACTGTCCAACTTGTGAAGAGGGCGGCCATTGTCATTTGCAAGATATGACTTACATGTCAGGTCATAGCCGTCGTCGTTATCGCTTTACCAAACGTACCCATCATAACCAAGAGCTTGGTCCGTTTATCGCGCATGAGATGAACCGCTGTATCGCTTGCTATCGCTGTGTACGTTTTTATAAAGACTACGCAGGCGGCGAAGATTTGGGTGTTTATGGCTCAAACAATCGCGTCTACTTTGGCCGTGATAAAGATGGTCAGTTTGAAAGCGAGTTCTCAGGCAACTTAACCGAAGTATGCCCAACGGGTGTATTTACCGATAAAACGCATTCTGAACGCTATAACCGCAAATGGGATATGCAGTACGCACCAAGCATCTGTCATGGTTGCTCAGCAGGTTGTAATATCTCACCAGGTGAGCGTTATGGTGAATTGCGCCGCATCGAAAACCGCTATAACGGCGAAGTAAACCGTTACTTCTTATGTGATCGTGGTCGCTTTGGTTATGGCTATGTCAATCGTGATGATCGTCCAACCCAAGCGCTTGAACGCATCAATGATAAGCATGTCAAAATTAATATTGACTACGCTCTTGATGAAACCATCAAACGTATCAAAGATAAAAAAGTTATCGGGATTGGCTCACCACGTGCCAGTTTAGAGACTAACTTTGCGCTAAAAAATCTGGTCGGCTTTGATAACTTCTCAACAGGTCTGAATCATCAGCAGCAAGCACTGGTCAATAAATGCATCGAAGTGCTCAGCACCGAAGGGATTTATAACCCAGGCATGACCGATATTGAAAGTCATGATGCGGTGTTGATATTGGGTGAAGATATCACGCAGACTTCATCACGCGTGGCATTATCAGTACGCCAAGCCGCAAAGAACGAAGGCCTAAAAATGGCGGCGGCGCTGCAAACGCAGCCTTGGCTTGCTGAACCGGTTAAGCGTATCGCGCAAGATGCGTTAAGCCCAGTCTATGTCATCGATGTGACCCAAACCAAGCTAGAAGACATCAGTAAAGTGAGCGTGGTTGCCACACCTGAAGACATCACTAAACTTGGCTTTAAAGTCGCTGATGAAATTGCTAACTTCGCTGATGATTTAGCAGAAGTAGCGGACCCACAAGCGGCTGAACAAGACGCTAATGTGGATGCGATGCAAGCATTGGCTCAGCAGATCGCTTATGATTTGGTTCAAGCGGATAAGCCATTAATCATCTCTGGTACTAGCCTGTCGTCTACCGCATTAATAGAAGCGGCGGCACAGATTACTCAAGCATTAACACAAAAACGTGCTGCGATTAAAGCAACGGAACAGCAGCAAGTTGAGGCACATAATGAGCAGGTTCGCGCCGCTGAAGCACAAACAGCAACTGCTCAGCAAAGCGAAGACAAAGACTTGTCTGCTAAACCCAACAAACCGGAAACGGGCGTTGATACAGAAGCACAAGACGATGTCGAGCGTGAGCCTGCAACCAAGCTTGAGCTAAAAGAAGTGAATGACAGCTATCATGCGCAAGCCGGTGTCTATCTAACGGTTCCTGATGCCAACAGCATGGGTGTCTGCATGCTCGGCGGTCAGTCAGTCGAAGAATTGTTAGCGACTGATTTTGATGTCGTCATCGTCGCTGAAAATCAGCTGACTGATGCCATCGATGCCAATAAATTAACGCAGCTATTATCTGATAAAACCGTCATTGCATTGGATCATCAGCTACTTGATTGGCATAAAGACGTCGATATCGTATTGCCAGCGGCTAGTTTTGCAGAAGCAGACGGCACATTGATATCTGCTGAGGGTCGTGCCCAGCGCTTCTTCCAAGTTTATGATAACGAATATTATCATCCGATGAGTAGCATCAAAGAAGGCTGGCGCTGGCTGCACGCGGTACATAGCAGTATTGAAGGTCGCGACGTCGATTGGACACAGCTTGATGATGTTATTAATGCACTAATCGCTACGCATCCTAAGCTTGCTGGTATCAAGAATGCTGCGCCTGATGCTGATTACCGTATGACGGGTCTAAAGATTGCCCGTCAGCCGCGTCGCTATTCAGGCCGTACCGCCATGCGGGCCCCAATCTCAGTCCATGAGCCAATGCAGCCAAAAGATTTGGATACTGGTTTAACCTTTTCAATGGAAGGCTATAGTGGCAAACAAACACCAAGCTCGATGATTCCTTTTGCCAATGCGGCAGGTTGGAACTCACCGCAAGCGTGGAATAAGTATCAAGACAAAGTGGGCGGCAGTCTAAAAAATGGTGATCCCGGTGTACGCTTATTTGATCAATTAGAGCGTTTAGCCATGCGTCAATATGTTGCACCAGAAGCGATGTCTGCAACCACGACCGACATGCAGCAGGGACAGGCTAAGCTTGTGCCTATTTATAATATTTATGCCAGCTCAATGATGGCATCACGTAGCCCAATCGTAGCTGAGCAATTGCCTATCGCGACATGGCGTATTGGTATGGACGATGCCAAAGACTGGAATATTGCAGCTGGTGATTACTTAGCCATTGAGATTGATAAGCAGCAAATCACCTTGCCGGTACAGATTGTCGGTTATCTAGCAGAAGGTTGTATTGGTTATCCGGTTGGGCAGGTGAGTATTATTCATCCATCCATGCCAGCATCAGTACGTAAGGTTGATGCGCCAGTAACGATGATGGGCAGTATGGCTAATGACAGCTCTTTAACTGCGAATACTAACGATACAGCGTCAGTAGACAACGCGCCGACCACTACACAGGAGGTGTAATATGCAAGTTACCCGTATTATCCCTGATGTGCCAAGCTTTTTAGCGAGTAGCATGAGCTTTGATACTTGGTCGATACTTTTTTTGGTCGTACAATCTTTGGTTATCTTTTTAGTGGTAGTCATTGTTGCAGCGTTGATGATTGTCTATGAGCGCCGTATGTTGGCGCTTTGGCAAGACCGTTATGGTCCAAACCGTGTGGGACCTTTTGGCTCTTTGCAACTGGTCGCGGATATGCTCAAAATCTTCTTTAAAGAAGATTGGACGCCCAATTTTACCGACAAATTTATATTTACTCTAGCACCTGCAGTGGCCATGTTTACTGCGTTGGCATCGTTCGCAGTTATTCCTATCTCACCAACACTGGGTGTGGCTGATTGGGATATCGGTATCCTGTTTTTCTTTGCGATGGCAGGTATCGCTGTTTATGCCGTTATGTTTGGTGGCTGGGCATCGGCTAATAAATTTTCTTTACTCGGTGGCTTACGGTCTGCGGCGCAAACCATCAGTTATGAAGTATTCTTGGGTTTATCGTTGATGGGTGTCGTTGCCTTGACCGGCTCATTTAACTTACGCGAGATTGTCGAGTCACAAATTGACGGCTGGTATATCATTCCGCAGTTTTTCGGATTTTTGACCTTTGTCGTGGCTGGTGTGGCTGTTACGCACAGACATCCATTTGATCAGCCAGAAGCAGAGCAAGAGCTGGCCGAAGGGTAT
This sequence comes from Psychrobacter sp. 78a-MNA-CIBAN-0178, assembly GCF_040309625.1. Classification (NCBI taxonomy): domain Bacteria; kingdom Pseudomonadati; phylum Pseudomonadota; class Gammaproteobacteria; order Moraxellales; family Moraxellaceae; genus Psychrobacter; species Psychrobacter sp. 78a-MNA-CIBAN-0178. The sequence goes on along the minus strand of NZ_JBEOOZ010000022.1, from coordinate 37,681 downwards.
CATGTTGAATATTCAGGCATGAAGTTTGGGATGTTCTTTATCGGCGAATATGTCAACGTCGTTTTGATTTCTGCATTAATGACATGTTTATTCTTCGGTGGTTGGCTTGCGCCTTTTAACCTAGATATTCCATTCATTCCACCCGCTTTTTGGTTCATGATTAAGACGCTATTCTTTATGACCATGTTTATTCTGGCTCGAGGCTCACTCATGCGTCCGCGCTATGATCAGGTGATGAACTTTGGCTGGAAAGTCTGCCTGCCCGTCACGCTGATTAATTTATTGGCTACTGCGGCAGTCATATTGCTGATGATGGATTAAAGGCATTGACGTAATATCATTGCGGTAGTTTGGAATGAAGAACACGTATCTTATTTTATAAGTTTGTTTGTGGTAGATACATCCGTGATTTTTCGGATAGAAATGAGGTGATTGCTCGTATTGTTGAGCAACTTTATCCATATTTGGGATAAACCTAATCATTTAGCATTGCAAATATGCAAAGGAAAGTTCCATGTTAGCAACTTTTTTTACGGCCATAAAAAAGATCGTCATTGGTATGTTTACCATTGTACGCAGTATGTGGATGGTTAACAGTCATGCCCTTAGGCCACGTGACACCATCCTTTATCCTGAAGAGCCGGTACCGGTACCGCCGCGCTTTCGTGGACGTATTATATTGTCTCGCGACCCTGATGGTGATGAGCGCTGTGTTGCTTGTAACTTATGTGCCGTGGCCTGTCCAGTCGGCTGTATCTCCTTACAAAAAGCGGAGCGTGAAGATGGTCGTTGGTATCCGGAGTTTTTCCGTATCAACTTCTCGCGCTGTATTTTTTGTGGCCTATGCGAAGAAGCCTGTCCGACGACCGCGATTCAAATGACCCCCGACTTTGAGCTCGGTGAATATAAGCGCCAAGATTTGGTTTATGAAAAAGAGCATTTGCTGATTTCAGGACCGGGTAAATATCCCGATTATAACTATTATCGTGTGACGGGTATGGCGGTAGCGGACAAACCAAAAGGCGCTGCTCAAAATGAAGCAGCACCGATTGATCTAAGGAGCTTGCTGCCATGATGAATATCTTGAACAATCCTGAACTGGCAGGTTTTTATGCGCTTGCCGCGGTGGCTATCTTTGCCAGTCTACGGGTAGTTACCCATGCCAATCCTGTACACGCTATTTTGTCGATGATTGTGTCTTTATTGGCGGTCGCTGGCATATTTTTTGTGCTGGGTGCGCCATTTGCTGGGGCGTTAGAAATTGTTGTTTACGCTGGCGCAATTTTAGTGCTCTTCGTCTTTGTTATTATGATGCTCAACTTGGGTATGAGTAATGATGAGCGTGAAGAGCGCTGGCTCGATGCAGGCACTTGGGCAATACCGACAGGGTTGACGATCGTTATCGCCGTTGTGCTCTATGCGCTGATTGGTCTTAATCACGACGAAGCAGCCGTTATTGGTGGTATGAGTGTTCCTGCTAAAGCAGTGGGTACTGCCTTATTTAGTAAGTATATTATGTTGGTAGAAGTCGCTGCTTTGTTATTATTAGCGGCGCTAGTGGCTGCGTATCATGTGGGCAAAGAGTCGAGTGATGATGAAATTGTCGGCAATGACAGTCAGGACTTTAAGCCCAGTGTGGGCAGTATCACCCAATACGATAACGATAGCACTCATACTGAACATGATGCGGTAAAAATGGCTAAACCCTACGAATATAAAGATGTCGATCCACATGACTACGTTGGTAAGAAGGTAAGTATGCAGGTGGGTATGAAGAAAGTCACGCGCAAGGAGTCTGACTGATGGTACTAGCAGCAAGCGTGGCACAAGACGTGTCGAACGTGCCGTTTGCCCATGAGGTGGCAGGCTTAGTACAGCCCGCTGCCGCGGCGCAGAATGTACTGGGTATGATACCCATGAGCCACGGACTAATTTTGGCGGGAATTTTATTCGCCATTGGTCTGTGCGGTGTCATGGTACGGCGTAACTTTTTATTTATGCTAATGAGCCTTGAGATCATGATGAACGCGGCAGCCTTAGCGTTTGTGGTCGCAGGCAGTCGCTGGGTCGATCCGGATGGACAAATTATGTTTATCTTTATTTTGACGTTGGCAGCCGCTGAAGCCTCTATTGGTCTGGCAATATTATTACGTTTTTATCATCAGCGTGGGCATCTCGATGTCGATAGCGCCAATGAGATGAAAGGATGATGTCATGAGTTTATTACCATTAACCTTTATATTCCCGCTCGTTGGCTTTTTGATTTTAGCCTTTATGCGTGACAAATTATCAGAGCAAGTAGCCGCGATTGTCGGTGTCGGTAGTATGCTGCTATCAGCGCTATGTACACTGGTGGTCAGCTATACTTTTTTAACGACGCATCCTGCGGGCACGGTCATTGAGGTTCCGCTATGGACTTGGTTCCAAGTGGGAGACTTTGCACCAAGCTTTGGCTTGAGCTTTGACGGTTTAGCATTAACGATGACAGGTGTTATTACTGGCATTGGCTTTTTAATCCATCTATTTGCCGCATGGTACATGAGAAGCGATACAGGCTTTGCGCGTTTCTTTAGCTATATGAATTTGTTTGTCGCCAGCATGCTATTGCTAGTCTTGGCAGATAACCTGTTCTTGCTATATCTCGGCTGGGAAGGCGTTGGTATTTGTTCGTACTTGTTGATTGGTTTTTATTATCATGACCGCGCTAATGGTCGTGCAGCGATGAAAGCCTTTACTGTCACCCGTGTGGGTGATGTGTTCTTAGCCTTTGGTTTGTTTTTATTATTCCGCGAATTTGGCACGCTTAATATTCAAGAGATTATTACGCGCGCTCCAGACGTGTTTGATATTAACAATCCAACGATGATTCTAACGACCATGATGCTCGTTGGTGGCGCGATGGGTAAGTCAGCACAGCTGCCATTACATACGTGGCTTGCCGATGCGATGGCAGGTCCGACGCCAGTTTCGGCATTGATTCACGCGGCAACGATGGTCACGGCAGGGGTTTATTTAATCGCCCGTCTGCATCCACTGTTCCTGCTGACGCCTGGTATTTTATTATATTGGGTCGGCGGCGTTGGAGCACTGACGTTGGTCGTTGCTGGCTTTTGTGCACTGGCGCAAACTGACATCAAACGTATCCTTGCTTATTCGACTATGAGCCAAATTGGCTATATGTTCTTAGCACTTGGTGTGGGCGCATGGCAAGGAGCGATCTTCCATTTGATGAGCCATGCTTTCTTTAAAGCGTTGCTATTTTTGTCATCAGGCGCAGTCATTTTGGCGGTACACCACGAGCAAGATATCTTTAAGATGGGCGGCTTACGCAAAAAGATTCCATTGGTGTTTTGGTGTTATATCATCGGTGGCGGTGCGCTGGCTGCGATACCTTGGGTCACCGTTGGCTTTTATTCTAAAGAAGCCATTCTGTGGGAAACCTATGCCACTGGTCATCAAGTTTTATTCTATATGGGTGTATTCGGTGCTTTCTTAACCGCGCTTTATACTTTCCGTATGATTTGGATTGTGTTTTTTGGCGAAGAAAAAACCCATGCGCACACGTTGTCAGGGGTGTCATATTGGTTGCCACTGACTGTATTGCTGGTGTTATCAACTGCGGTTGGCGCATTGATTACTCCGCCATTGCAAGGGGTGCTGCCAGAGAGCGTTGGACACTTATTAGAAGTTGCTGGTCAAGCGCATGCCAAGCACACCGCAGAGTATATCGCGATGGGTGCGATGCTCGCAGGGCTTGTCTTAGCAGCACTATTATATGTGGTGGATAAAGGTCGTACACTCACACGCTTTAAGCGCTCACGTATCGGCGGTGCGTTATATCATTGGTGCTACCACGGTCTGGGCTTTGATGCGCTATACGATATAATTTTTGTAAAACCCTTTTTGTTCATCGGCCGCTTATTTAAAGCCGATCCTGTCGATAAATCGTGGCTCCTATTACCTAAGCTGGCATCGGCTGGTAATAGGGTATTGTCTGCGACGCAAACAGGGTCACTTCGAGGTTACGCTACAAGCTTTGGCTTGGGCATGGCTGTATTGCTGGTGCTGGTAATGATGACGGTGGTATAAAATGATTGAGTTACAACAAACGTGGATGCTACCAGCATTGATTGCGATTCCGTTTATTGCTGGATTGCTGTGTTGGCTGGTAGAGCGCTTTAATAAACGTCTGCCGCGCTGGATTGCTTTAATTGGTATGACGTTGACTTTTGCTTTGTCACTGGTACTGTGGCAATACGGTGATTTTGGTGGTATGAGCAAGCAGGTGATTGCACCAGATGCTGCTGTGCCTTGGGTCGCTGAATTTATGGTGCCTTGGATACCGACTTTTGGTATTAGTTTTCATTTAGCGATGGATGGTTTGTCGCTTATGATGGTGGCTCTTACAGGGCTACTGGGTATCGCAGCAGTGGCCTGTTCGTGGAATGAGATTCAGCGCCGCGTTGGTTTCTTTCATCTAAACTTGCTGTGGAGTTTGGGCGGCGTTATCGGTGTTTTCTTAGCAATTGACTTGTTTTTATTCTTCTTCTTTTGGGAGATGATGCTGGTTCCTATCTACTTCTTGATTGCTATTTGGGGTCATGATGTGGTCGGTGGCAAGACCAAAGAATACGCGGCAACCAAGTTCTTTATCTATACCCAAGCGTCTGGCCTCATCATGTTGGTCGGTATCTTGGTACTGGTAATCATTAGCTACGCACAAAAAGGCGTGGTCAGCTTTAATTATAATGACTTGCTCGGTACCTCGCTTGGCGGTTGGGAATATCCCATCATGCTATGCTTCTTTATTGGCTTTGCGGTCAAGCTACCGATTGTTCCCTTTCACGGCTGGCTACCTGACGCCCATGCGCAGGCACCAACCGCCGGTTCAGTGGATTTGGCAGGGGTACTGATCAAGACCGCCGCTTATGGTTTGATTCGTTTTGTCTTACCACTGTTCCCAGCCGCATCACAAGATTTTGCGCCAATAGCCATGACCTTGGGTACGATTGGTATCTTTTATGGCGCATGGCTAGCCTTTATGCAGACCGATATGAAGCGCCTGCTGGCTTATACCAGTATCTCGCACATGGGTTTTGTGGTATTGGCAATCTATGCAGGTACGTTGCTCAGCTTGCAAGGTTTGATGATTCAAATGCTGGCCCATGGCTTAAGCTCAGCGGCTCTATTTATTATGGCAGGGCAGTTGTACGAGCGTCTGCATACCCGCGATTTAACCTTAATGGGCGGTATGTGGGGACAATTCCGCTACTATGCACCGATACTGATGTTCTTCTGTGCCGCTTTGTTAGGTATTCCAGGTACTGGTAACTTCATCGGCGAGTTCATGATCTTATTAGGCGCATTTGCTCAGTATCCTGTGTTTGTGATATTGGCCACCTTTAGCTTGGTATTGGCAGGGTTGTACTCCCTTATCTTGATTCATAGCGCGTTGTTTGGTACCAATAATGTTAAAGAATTGGCCATGCGCGAGACCAAATCACACGGTTTACCGAGCCGCAAATTAAAAGATTTGGGCAAACGTGAGCTGTCATTATTACTGATGCTCGCCGCAGGCTTGGTCTGGCTCGGACTGTATCCACAGCCGTTCCTTGATACCTCAAGCCACGCGATGCAGTGGATTAATAATGCCTATATATATAGTCAAGTGACACAAGTAGACGCATCGCAGCTGCTTGATGCAATGGAGGCACGTTAAGTCATGAATGAATTTACGATGAATGATTTGATGGGACTGATGCCTTATGCACCGATCATTGCCGTCGTCATTACGGTATTGCTGGTAATGATCGCCATCACTATTAAACGCTCACATATGATAACCGGCACTATTACAGTCGTTGGTCTCAACATTGGTTTGTTTACGTTAATTGGGCAAATGGCAGGCATCATTACTAGTGGGTCGCAGTTACCAGTCGCCGAACAGCTTTTTGTGATTGATAACTTTGCGCAGTTCAATATGGTAGTGATACTGATCTGTGCGCTGGCTTGCTGTACGTTGTCTTATGCTTATTTGGCTGATTTCAAAGACAATAAAGATGAGCTGTACTTGCTCATGCTGCTATCGACCACTGGCGCGCTGCTCATGGTCTGTGCTCAGCATATGGCATCGTTCTTTATGAGCTTAGAGCTGCTCTCAGTGCCACTCTATGGTCTGTTGTCTTATACTTACATGCGCAATCGCTCGCTTGAATCAGGGCTTAAGTATCTGGTGCTGTCAGCGACGGCATCGGCAACCTTGCTCATGGGCATGGCCTTTATCTATGCGCAAGTCGGCACGTTGGCCTTTAAACCGATTAGTATTATGTTGGGTGACGTGTTTGAGTCGCCACTATTAATACTCGGCGCGGCAATGATGATGTTCGGTATTGCGTTTAAACTGTCGGCTGCACCCTTTCATATGTGGACGCCCGATGTTTACGAAGGCGCACCGGCACCGATTGCCACGTTTTTAGCATCGGTATCAAAGGTCGCTATGATGGCGCTTGCAGTACGATTCTTAATCGATACGTCTTTATTGGCATTACCGTCGGTACAGATGTTACTGATGGTTATGGCGACCTTATCGATTTTGGCGGGTAACTTGTTGGCAGTCCGTCAGACTAGCCTAAAACGCTTATTGGGTTATTCATCCATTGCGCATATGGGTTACGTGCTTATTGTCATCGTCAGCATTGGTACGGCAGCGGATAGTATTTCTAGCATGTATATGGCCGTTTATGCGTTTACCTCTATCGGTGCTTTTGGTGTGGTGACCTTGATGTCGAGCCCGTATCGATTGGCTGGTGAAGCGGATGAGCTGACCCATTATCAAGGGCTGTTTTGGCGTCGTCCGGTGCTGACCGCTGTTATGACAATTATGATGTTGTCATTGGCTGGTATTCCACTGACGGCAGGCTTTATCACTAAGTTGTTTGCGATATTGGCTGCGGTACAAGGCACGCATTGGTTCTTGGCGGCTATGATTATCTTGGGTAGTGCCATTGGCTTGTTCTATTACTTGCGCGTGATGCTTACCTTATTTAAACGTCCTAAGCAATTTATCGAGTTTGACGTCGCTGGACAATGGGGTATTCGTACCGGTGGTATCATGGTGATTGCCGCGACTGCGCTGATTGTCTTCTTCGGTATCTTGCCAAACACCTTAATTGAGTGGGCAAGTCTGGCTCGTATTTGGTAATACTATTATAAATGTAAGGTAAGTCGCTGCATTTTTATGGAGCTGCTTATCTGCTGTTACGGTTAGAAAAACAAGATGCGCCCGCTTTATGATAAGCTTGGCGCATCTTTTTTTGTACTTTTTAAATTCTTATAAGTATAAATCTTAATAAAATATGAGTGACAAATGATTATGAGTGACAATATCCAAAGCGTGACGGTACTGAGTAAAACCACTTGGACCCCGAATTTGTTTAGCTTTACCGTCAGCCGTCCAGATAGTTTTAAATTTACGGCGGGGCAATTTGTACGTTTGGGTGTCAACCCGAGTCAATTAAAATATTATCAGCAGCAAGGCGGGTCTGCCAAAGATGCACCTAATGCTGCATTGAATGAAGATATCTTTCGTGCCTATTCTATCGTCTCATCTCCTTTTGATGAGGTATTAGAGTTTTTCTCTATCGTGATTCCTGATGGCGCGTTCACCTCGCAGCTGCAGCACTTACAAGTGGGCGATGAGCTATTGCTCAATACCATGCCGTTTGGTTTTTTAACCTTGGCCCGTTATCAAAAGCCGTTGCCAAAAGACTTATGGCTGCTGGCGACAGGTACGGGCTTGGCACCGTTCTTGTCGATGCTACAAGACTTGCAAACGTGGCAGGATTACGATCATATTGTCTTGGCGTATAGTGCGCGCTCGATAGAGGAGCTGGCCTATGTCGAGCAGATTGAACGCTTGCAAGAAGACTTTGGCTCGCTGGTCGATAATCCAGCCAAATTAATCTTCATTCCTATTGTTACTCGTGAGCCAGTTGAGGGCGCACTGACAGAGCGGCTACCAAAACTGCTATTAGATGGTACGTTACAAGAACGCGCGGGCATAGCGTTAGACACTGAGAGCACGCATGTTATGTTATGTGGCAATCCAGATATGGTAGAAGACACTAAAGAGACGCTAAAGTCGTTAGGTTTGGTGATGAATCGTCGCGGTGAGGGCAATATTGCGGTAGAAAACTACTGGTAACGCTCGCTATAGTTAGTAAAAAGTAATATCGATACATGACGCACTGCTGATATCAATTTTCCTTGCTTGCTGTGCCTGCGCAGACAGAAGCTACAAAAAATTGGTATCAATAAAAAAACGCTGACTCTTAAAAGACCATAGTCTCCAAGAATCAGCGTTTTTTTATGAGCTAAGAGTAATAATGTCTAAACTTGACTCGGCTCAGTGGCATCAGCAATTGGATTGATTGGGCCTTGCATCAGCTCAGGCTCATCATCGTCACCAATGATGTCTTCGTTGCTGCTCGCTGCCAATAGATCTCTATAATTGATTTGCGTTTTCAAAATCATTTGCTCTTCTTCAATTTCGCCATAATTTACTTGCACCTTATGCAAAGTGCTCATGATTTTTTTGTTCTTCTTCAGCCAGCGATTGATATCAAGATAGATGACTTCGTCTTTTGCGCGAGCGATATTGATATAGGACAAAATAAAACCCAACGGGTCTTTTTTCAAGATGCGGTGATAGAACCAGATAAAGAGCTTAATGCCTTGGCGCTTGATAAACGACTCGCAGCGTAGGTTGAGCACATCGGTATAAGTCTGCTGCCCAAATACAAAGCGCTGTACATTGCGATCAAGCTGCACATGAACCAAGCTAAAATTACTGGCAACTTCCGCATAAATACCGGCTGCATTTATCGTGCAGTATAAGCGGAACCAATCGTCATGCATCTCAACACGCAGCTCTAAGATGGCTTTGACATTGTCGGTCACGAACTTTTGCAGGGCATCATTGACATAGATTTGTGCCACTGGCAGCGATAGCTCGTCCTCAAACTTGTCAGTCGTTCTGTTATATATATTCTTAATAGTCTGGGTCAGGCGCTCCCAACCATCGCTGAATGACTCGTCAAAACGATAGCCGATACTATCGAAGAAGTCATCGAAGCTGTCTGAATTATTCATGTTATCAAAATCACTCAAACTTATTATCCTTATCATTATCGGGCAGCAACATCAGAGGCGACGCAAAGTAGCGTTTATGAAAAATAGCGTCTATAAAATAGAAAACGTCTTGTAAAAGTCAGACATGCTACATGAGTTCAAAGTAGTTTTGGCTCAAAAAATGGTCACTATAAAACGGGTTTAAATGACATATATGGATACTAGGGCGTGTCCTCAATTCAAGCGATGAACCTCTAAATGAGCTAAAAATGGCTAAATTTTGTCAAACGTCGTCAAAGAGCTGGGCAATATCCCGATATTATCTGCGCTGTTTTCCTTGATTGACTGCAATTTATTTCATTTTTATCTCCATTTTTCAAAGGAGGACACGCCCTAAGCTTAGAGCAGCGCTATGTCATATACAATAGAAATTCACGATTGTTAGGGTAATACCTACTATTTATTATTGTCATCATTAGAAACAGTATATAACAAATCAGCAGCATGCAAAATGAACACATGCGTTTTGTCGCTATTCATTTAAACCTATTGCAGGTTAATAAACTAATAATGTACCCCTGTTAACAGATATTCGTCATAAAACTGTCTCACCCTCGCTAGGTTATGACTTTGCCAAAAAATGCCAAGATGATGCAATGTGTGCTAGCAACAGTTATGCTAGCGACATAATTATGTGTCATGTTATGATAGCGCCGACATATGCTCATGTGCTTTAAATAGCGCGCCAACATTACAATCATATTGTCTGCACCCTTATATTTATAAATAACTATAAGCTCGCTCATACCTAAAAGCTGAGACCAATTGTGGCCTATATCAAAGACTCGCAAAGCTACCACTTTTCAGCGCAAACCCCTAAGCGTGATATTAGCTTGCCTGTTGCTATTGTCATCGCCGTTGCCGTCCATGCGGTGATTATTTTTGGTATCAGTTTTTCGATGGGCAAAGACCCTGCCGCGATGATGCAAGACGTGGCCAAGGCACTCACCGATAATATGCAGCCGAATGAAGATGCGCATTTTATTGCCAATGCCTCCCAAGAGGGCGGTGGCACAGTGCGTGAACCGTTGCGGCAAGAGAGCGATCAGAGTAGTCCGCTCTCTGCTGAGCAAATGAGCGAAACGCAAGATGTGATCAGTTTGCAGCGCCAAGTGCGCCAGCAGCGCTATCAAGAGAGCTATCTGCGTACCACGCTGAGCTGGCGGCAGGCTACGGTAGAGTCTGATAATGACAGTAAGCAAGCAAAAGATGATCTCATGGCGCAAGAAGAGCGGCTGCGTAAAGAGATTGCCACGTTAGAGGCGCAACTGTCTCAGCGTCAGCAGCTCTACGCGACCAAGTCGAAAGTGGTGACCGTTGACAGTAATTCAACGACGCGTGGTGCAGCTGCCGATTATATCAATACTTTTCGTGAGCACGTCGAGCGCGTTGGCAACTTACAGTATCCTGCCCAAGCGCGTGCGCAAGGTATTACGGGCGAGGTGCGCCTCATGGTTATTATCAATCATGATGGCAATATTAAAGCCATTCGTCTGCTTGAAAGCTCAAACTCCACGATACTCGATGAAGCTGCCAAGCAATCAGTACGGCAAGCAGCGCCCTTTGGCAAATTCACTGAAGACATGCATGATATCGTCGAGTTGCGTTTGATACGTACCTATCGTTATAGTGACAAAGTAGACGTGACTTATTAAACTGTTAAAAGCCCATTCTATTTTTCAAAATGACGTCTATAACGGTATAGATTTAACGACAATTTTTTAATGATAGTCTTTAATGGCCGTTTTTTAATAATCGTGTCTTTTATAGCAACTACCCACATTCATAAAACACAGTAATAGAGTAAAGAGTCAGTATGGAATTTTTAGGTTTTACCGTAGATGTTGCCAGCTTAACCAGTAACGCTTTAGGCTTAGTTATTAAAGTGGCCTTAGCCATACTCATATTCGTCGTAGGGCGCTGGCTGGCAAAAAAAGCTGTCACCGTCGCGCATCGAATTATGCTACGTAGCCACTTAGATGACACCGTTGCAAGCTTTTTAGGTCGGTTAATTTATGGGGTACTGCTGGTCGTGGTATCTTTGGCTGCGCTAAGTAAAGTTGGCGTACAGACTACCTCGGTTGTCGCTATATTAGGTGGTGCTGCGGTTGCGATTGGTCTGTCCCTCAAAGATCAGCTGTCAAACTTCGCGGCTGGTATCATGATTGTGACTTTTCGTCCCTTCGTACGCGGTGATTTTGTGCAGATCAGCAGTTACACTGGCACCGTCACTGAGATTACGCTAGTCAATACGCATATTACGACGACCAACAATCACGATATTATTATTCCTAATAGCAATATCACTACCTCAGCGGTCATCAACTATACGGCGCTGCCCAATCGCCGTGTCGATATCACAGTAGGTATCGGCTATGATGCCGATATTAAAACGGCAAAAGAGGTCATGCTAAGTTTGGCTAGAAATAATGCAATGGCCTTTACGGACCCTGAGCCCATCGTACGGGTGACCAACCTAGGTGATAACTCGGTTGATCTGACTTTAAATGTCTGGACGACTAACGCCGACTGGTGGTCAATGCAATGTGACTTGCTTGAACAGTTTAAACATGCGCTTGATGATGAGAAAATTGAGATTCCATTCCCGCAGCGTAGTGTCCATGTCAAAGGTCTAGATCAAATGATTAACCAAATGGGTGAGGCACAAAAGCTAACCATGACTAAAGACTAACCAAAGATTGGCCGCGTAAATTTAACTGTTTATTAACTTAACAACTATCAAATTAAACAGTCGTTAAATTAAATATAGGGATTTGGTAGGTTTAAACCTGCCAAAATCTCAATCTCAAAACTTTCCATCTCATCTTGCTCGGTCTGTCCGAGCTCATGATCAAACCCTAATAAGTGCAGCATACCGTGTATCAATAGGTGACTAATATGCTGCGCGACGGTTTTGTTTTGCTCGGCGGCCTCACGTACCATGACTTCATGACAAATAATTAGCTCACCCAGCGGCAGCGTTGGCATCAGCTCAATAATGTTGGCTGGCATCTCACTGGGGTAGGACAGAATATTGGTCGCATAATTTTTGCCACGCGCTTCCAGATTTAACTCGCGTCCCTCCGCCTCATCCGTAATATATATATCGAGTGCTTTTGGCTTCTGTTGCCATTGCTCATGACTGATATCTGCAAAATAAGGCAGCGTCATGCCAGTGTTAATACGTTTATCGATATAATTTAAAGTCGCCATTATGACTGACAACAGACTATCTTCACTATAAAAGCGCTCAATCAAATCATCATTAATACTGTCAATAGCGCTGACATTGAGCTCAGCACTGGTGAGATTGTTTGCATCTGTTTCATTCATATTATTATCATTAGATTGGTTCATTTTTCTATCCTATTAACAAATAGCACGGCCTAATAAAAAACCGAACTACTGTCTTTAGTAATCCGGTTTTGATTAGTTTGAAGCTAAACGTTTTAAAGCTAAACGTTTCATGATAGCTACAATTCAACAGCTATAGCTTTTCACCTATAGTTTAGCCGCCGCGTTACTTATCGCTTGTCTGCGCTCTTGCTCAGCTAAGCGTTCTTGTTTGCGTTTTTCTTCTAGTATCAACTGCTCATTATCAAACACATCATAAGCTTCAACGATTTGTTGCACCAACTGATGGCGGACCACGTCTTTTGAATCAAACTTAGTGATATGAATCTCTTCGATACCGCTTAGGATTTCGAGCGCCTGCGTCAGTCCTGATTTGGTACCGCGAGGCAAATCGACCTGAGTAATGTCACCCGTGATGACTGCACGTGAGCCAAAACCTAAGCGTGTCAAAAACATTTTCATTTGCTCAGGCGTGGTGTTCTGCGCTTCATCCAAAATGACAAACGAATTGTTCAAAGTACGACCACGCATATAGGCCAGCGGGGCAACTTCAATAATTTGCTTCTCAATCATTTTGCCGACTTTTTCAAAGCCAAGCATCTCGTACAACGCATCGTATAAAGGGCGTAAGTAGGGATCGATTTTTTGTGACAAGTCACCGGGTAAAAAGCCTAGCTTTTCGCCTGCTTCTACCGCAGGGCGCACTAATAAAATACGCTCAATCTCATTACGCTCTATCATATCGACGGCACAAGCGACTGCCAAATAAGTCTTACCGGTACCGGCAGGCCCAATCCCGAACGACACATCAGACGATAAAATATCTCTCACATAACGCTGCTGATTGCCACCGCGCGGAATGATTTTACCTTTGCGCGTGCGCAAGCTGATCGGGGTAAACTCACTAGCAGTAGCTAAGTCGTCCTTATTCTCCTCAGCAGCTGCTTGCTCATCTTCCTCATTGTCTTGATCGCGCGAGATGCTTGACTGGATAATGAGGTGCAGCTCTTCTGCGCTAATATCTTTTGAATTTTGAGCTTCATCGACCATTTTATAAATGATACGTTCGCCGCGCTCAACGCCAGTGATATCGCCACTCAAACAAAAATCGCCTTGGCGTTGGCTAATTTTGATATCGAGGCGTTCTTGGATATATTTCATATGGTTATTGTATTCACCAAGCACGGTTTTTAGCTGTGCTGGAGTCAATGATTCGAACTTTATACGGCGGCTCATGGAGTCAGTCAATCGATTATCCTTATATTGGTAGCCCGATGCTATTGCTATTATTGATAGAAGCAGGGGCATAATAGATAAAATAGTCAGTAATGCTTTATTGCTTTTAGAGAGTAGCGACAACAATGACGGTAAAATTATTGTGGGGTTTGTGGATGATAATAAGTGAATGGCCTGCCTTCATTATGGTAGATAGATTTTAAAATTCAAGCAATAGATGGCGTGAAAGGCCTTGTTTTTGTATGACGATTGCAACCGCTGCGCCAAGATTTTACAAGCGCTGATGCTTAAACTATATAACTTTGTGTCTCAAGCACACTATCACTGCTGTTTTAGATATTTCAATAGTTTTTGTACACGCTGTCTATACCGTCGAGAGCACAGAATAGTAGACAATTTGTGGTAATCTATCAGCCATATCATCACAATTTAATTAGTTATAGTGGTGAAAAATAATATCAGCCATACCGTCGCGTTTTTAGGATATTTTGACTATATCTAAATAGCTAACTTAACAGAGAAATTCACGTCTTAATAGAACGATGACGTTTTCACATAGAACAATATAACGTCTACGATAATAACGTTCTTGAAGGTTCATCAATAACTCGTTTTTGCTAATGATGGATAGCCAGCCAGCATGCTAAAGAGATCACATAAGGAATAATAATGACACAACAGAAAGGTTCAAATTTATCGAATGCTACAAACCAGTCTAAAAATACAAAGGCAATGACTGAGCAGCAAGTCCTTATCGCCGGCGGTGGTCATGTAGGCTTGTCTTTTGCGCTGTTACTCGCACATCATGGTATTGGTAGCACCTTGCTTGAGAAGATGAGCTATCCAACCATTAGTCCCAGTGATGATGCTAAGCGCCGCCATTATTTGGATAGCCGTAATACTGCTTTATCGCGGCGCACGGTACAGATCTATCAAGAGATTGGCCTTTGGGACGAGCTGCAAAGTCACGCTTGCCGTATTGATGCGGTGCAAATTAGCGAGCAGGGCAGCTTTGGGCGCGCGCAATTAAACAAAGCGGAAGAGCGGGTCGAGTCATTCGGCCAAGTAATGGAAAATGCGTGGCTCGGACGCAAGCTGTTATTAGCTGCGCAACAAGAACCGCTGATCACTTTGATTGATAATGCCAATGTCACGGCAGTTGCGCAGCAAGACGATATGGTGACGATGAGCTTTAGCCGTCATGGTGAAAAGGACGATGAGCAGCAATTGCAGGGCAGCGTGTTGGTCGCTTGTGATGGTCGTGACTCTACCGTACGTCAGCTATTGAATATCGGCACGACAACTTATGATTATCAGCAAACTGCTATCGTCGGCGTGGTAGAGACTGACAAGCCACATGAGCATGTGGCGATTGAGCGTTTTAGCCCAGCAGGGCCACTGGCGGTATTGCCATTGACCGATCCAGAAGGTGATGGTAATGATGACTATCAAAAAGGCTATAGACGCTCGGTGGTTTGGGTTTGTCCAACGGGTGAGGAAACGCAGTATCTAGATAACGATGCGCATTTTTTAGCGACTTTGCAGCAGGCTTTTGGCGCGCGCGCTGGCACCTTTATAGCGGCTGGTCGTCGCGGCGCTTATCCTTTAACGCGAGTGCTCGCTGACAAACAAGTCGAGGGTCGCTGCGTCATCATGGGTAATGCAGCGCACACCTTGCATCCAGTCGCTGGACAAGGCTTTAATCTGTGTATGCGTGACGCTCATGTACTGGCGCAAATGATGAGTAGGCAAGTGTTAAAGGGCGCAGATATCGGCGATACGCAACTGTTAAAACGCTATGAGAAGGCACGTCAAACCGATCAAAAACGCGTGATTCGCTTTTGTGATGCCGTCGTACATGGCTTTACGCATCCAAATCCAGCGGTGAAGCTGGCACGTAACGTGGCTTTGGTTGCCTTTGATAAACTGCCAAATATTAAGCCGCTAATCGCTAACTATGCGATGGGTTTGAAGTCGTAGTTTGTCATAGCACGAGTACGTTATATCAATTGTCTATACCAATGTTCTATACGATGGCACTTAAATGTAGGAATAACTTATGAAAAATAATCATACGCTGATTATCGGTAGCGGTATTGTTGGGGCGACATTGGCGTTAAAACTGGCGCAAGCAAAAATGCCCGTGACGTTGATTGATGCACGTCCTGCGCGTGATGAGTCGGATTGGCAAGAAGTATTGAAGCAACGCGACGCTCGCGTTTATGCACTGAGCGTGGCCAGTATTAACTTGCTGAGCGATGTCGGCGCGTGGCAAAAGATTGCTGCCTCTGAGCGTAAAGCGGACTACTCACAAATGCAGGTATGGCAACTCAACGGTATGGGCGAGCTGTTATTTGGCGATAGCAGCGACAATCATCCTAACAGTACGCTGCCGCAAATGCTTGGCAGCATGGTTGAGCCCGCCATCATTGAACATGCGTTATGGCAGCGTTTATCTGAAGATGATGTCAGTGACTATTTAACCGTCATCGCTGGACATAAAGTTATCAATATGGATTGGCTAGGTGCAGAGCAAGGTTATCGTGTCACCGTTGATGATGGTACTGTGATTGACGCTCAATTATTAGTGGGCGCGGATGGCCGCGGTTCATTTGTGCGTCAGCAAGCCGCTATCGAACTAGATACTTTAGACTATAAGCAAACGGCGATTTGCTGCGCTATTCAAACTGAAAAACCTCACCAAGCTACTGCGCGTCAAGCGATGCTGCCCACAGGTACGCTGGCACTATTGCCGTTAGCGGATATCACTGATGCAGATAAAGCCAAGCCGCAACACTGGCAGTCGATCGTGTGGACGTTGCCGCGCAATCAAGCATTGGCGTTGATAGAGGAGGACGCGCGCGTCATTGCTGATAAATTGGCTGCTGCCAGTAACTATGAGCTTGGTGCTATCACTCAGATTGAATCAATCGCGAGTTTTCCATTGACTGCGCAACAAGCGAAAAGTTATGTCGCAGATAATTTGGTCTTAATCGGTGATGCGGCACATGGCGTGCATCCGCTGGCAGGTCAAGGGTTGAATCTGGGCATGCTCGATGTGCAGACGTTAAGCGAGCAATTGTCACACGACTTTGCCCGTAGCGGTGGAACCAGTTGGGGCAGCAATCAAACGTTGCGTAGCTACGAGTGTTTGCGCCGTCCGCATAACAGTCTAATGATGCATAGCTTTTCCGCGCTTAATTGGCTATTTGCAGGGTCGCTTGCACAGATGCGTCCTATTCAACAAATCCGCAGCGAAGGTATGTATCGAGTTGGTAAGATTAAGCCATTGATGAGACTGTTTGCTAAGCAGGCGAGCGGGGTTTAGCGTTTTATTGAAGTTATTAACTACACTAAGGATGACGTATGAAGACTCAGTCATGGATGACGATAGCCGTGGTAATAGCTAGTTTTACTTTAACTTCCTGCCAATCCGTACCCAAAAAAACCATAATCGATGAAAAGGCAGACAACACACCTAAAGTCCTGATAGAGCCACTTGCAGATACAGACAATGATGGCGTGCCCGATGAGCTAGATCAGTGTCCAAACACTCCTAAAGGGGTAGTGGTAGATGAGTATGGCTGTCCAGTAGCGGTGAGCTTGATCGATTATCTTACGATGGAGCTACGAGTTTTCTTTGAGCAAAATAGTAATGAGTTGCAAACGAAGTACTTACCAGAAGTAGAAAAAGTAACGGAAAAAATGCATAGTGATCCTGAGCTGGTGGTAGTCTTATCTGGTCACATCTCGGAGCCTGAAGCTGCGCAAAAATCAGTAGATATAGACGGAAAAACGAATCAAGTAAAAGCTGATAAACGTCTATTAGGACGTGAGCGGGCACAGGTAATAAAAACTGCTTTGATTAACAGAAATATAGCTGCTGATAAAATTTATACGTTTGATTGCGCTGATAGTATGCCGATTGCACCTAACGATAATGAGGAAGGCGCTTCAATGAACCAGCGTATTTATGGCAAAGCGTTAAAGGCAGATGATTTTTATACGGGCAGTGGTAATGAGCACTCACTCACGTACTATAAAGAATTTTGTCAGCAATTTTAAAGGTAGAAGACATGACCATGCTATTAAGAAGTACGCTTGTTGTTTTAATCAGCGTCTTAACGCTATCCGCATGTCAAACCGCCGATTTGTCTAAGCAAACAAGTCAAACCATCAACATGCCAACGGTTGTCGTTAATTTGGATAGTGACAGTGATGGCGTTCCTGATGAGCTAGATCAGTGTCCAAATACGACAGAGAACGTGGCAGTGGACGAGAGAGGTTGTCCTGAGGTTATAAGTCTTATTGGTATGCCTCCAATGATGGAGTATCGTGCTTTTTTTACCAAGGATAGCAGTGAGCTATTGCCACCGTATCATGATGAGCTTGATAGAGTAGCAGCACAGATGAATAACTATGAGACGGCTACTATAAGAATTGAAGCTCATGTCTCAGAGGACGAGGTCAATGAAGCTTCTACCTCAACTTTGCAATCAAACTCACTGGCTAAGAATAGAGCGCTCGTTGTTAAAAATTACCTAATTTTAAATCACAAAATTGAGTCTAGTCGTCTGACTACTCTCGATTGCGGTATTAGAGGTCCTATTGCGCCTTCTGATACCGAGGAGGGCAGATCTATGAATCGTAGAGTTTATAGCTTAGTAAGCGATTCAAAAAACCACAAAGCTGATCATTATCAAAATGACCTAGGCTCAAACAGATGTATCGAGTTTTAAAGGTAAAATACAATGATAATTAAACCAAGAAATACGTTTTTAGTTTTGGTAAGTGCTTCATTATTAACAGGCTGTCAAACCGCCGATCTGTCTAATCAAGCAACTCAAATTATTGATATACCAGTTGTTGAAGCTATTTTAGATAGCGATGGCGATGGTGTCCCTGATCATATAGATCAATGTCCAAATACAAAAATGAAAGGTAACGTAGTAGTGGATGACAGGGGCTGTCACCTCATTATGGGACCTGATATGAATTTAAAGATGGAGTATCGCGCCTTTTTTGCCAAAGGTAGTAGCGAGCTACTACCAAAATATCAAACTGAACTGGATAAAGTTGGTGAAATAATGAATATGCATAATACGGCTACTATGCGTATTGAAGGCAGTATTTCAGAAAATGAAATAGATGATGGTGATCCGATAGCTAAATCAAATACGCCAGCCAAAAATAGAGCGCTGATGGTTAAAAACTATCTTTTATTAAAACACGGCATAGAGCCTAGTCGTTTAACGACTTTAAACTGTGAGGCTAGAGCACCTATCGCACCCAATGATACGGAAGAGGGTAGATCTATGAATCGCCGTGTTTATAGCGTTGTTACCAAACCTGAAGAACAAGAAGGCAATGACTATCCTAGCAATTTAAAAGCAGGCATCTGCATTGAATTTTAAAGAGAGTTTTTATTGATAAATAGCTGTCAGCTCAACATAAACAAAAAATTGTTTTTGAAGGTATTCAGAGAGGGTAAAAATAGGAATGAAAAACTGTAGCACTTTATTGCTGCTAGTAACATCTATAGCGTTAGCTGGCTGCCAAACCACTCCAACTGCGCCGTCTAAGGATATATCTCAACATGAAAATATCAAAACGATGCAGTCAGATATCGACTCAGATGGCGACGGATATTCTGATGATATAGACCTGTGCCCAGGTACTCCAATGAACATAGTAACAGATGAAAGGGGTTGTCCCTTTACTGGCATGGGGATAGGTCTAAAAATGGAATATCGTGCCTTTTTTGCCAAAGGTAGTAGTGAGCTATCGCCAGAGTATCAGCTTGAGCTTGATAAAGTAGCAGCAAAGCTGCAAGAGTACTATACGGCAACGATGCGTATTGAAGGGCACGCCACCACAGATGAAATATCCGCTACAGACTTGCGACCAGATTCTCTATCAATGAATAGGGCGCTTATGGTTAAAAACTATCTGATAATGCAGCATCAAATTGATCCTAATCGTTTAAGTGCCTTTGGTTTTGGTGCTGAACAGCCTATTGCATCCTCTGATACTGAAGAAGGTAAGTCTATGAATCGTCGAGTTTATGGGGTAGCTACTGCAGATTTTGATACCGAAGAGGAGATGTCTATGCACCGCCGAGTTACTAGTATAACTATGGAGCCTGAAGATTAATTATTTAATGGTCAATCAGCAGATTTTGATTTAAAACAACTATACCAAGGCAAATCCTATGCTCATCCCGAAGTACTGGGCGCAACACAAACAGCGCTTTGAATCGCTAGAAACGTCTAGTAACCCTTCCAAGCAAGCCACTATGAAACGTTACGGTTGGTCAGATATCAGCCAAATGGAAGCGCTATCCCATGCTAAATCACGAGTAGATGACGCCCATCATCGCTGGCTGGCAGGTGAAGATATTGTGCGTCGTGAACGCAGGGAAGAGTATAACGAAGGCAATAGCATTCCTATTCGTGAGCAAATTGTCTCCAAGCATTCTTTTCCAGAGAATGAATCATCTAATAATAGTGCAGCAGTAACGAAGCTCATCGTCACGCGCAACAGCTATGGCGCACAAGTCGCCAACGTTGATAACATCGCTATTATTGATGTTGATAATGACGATTTATTGCGTCATATCTATCCTGATGATTATACCCATCATGGCTTTATGCCTGCCTTTCTCGTTAATCAAAGTAATCCCACCAGCAAAATTAAAATTTGGTTTTTTGTTATTGCCTTTATACTCATCGCCAGTGTCATCGCTTGGCTAGGATTGTCATGGTTATGGCTGTTAGTCGTTATGTTTGGTGTGACTGCTTATTTGTGGCAACAAGCCAGTGCCAGAGACAAGACCCGCACGCAAAAATATGCCGATGACGCCGCCTCGTTACTGCCTTATATGACAGATTTAATCATAAATCGCGTCGCCAATTATCCCAACGAGTCCTTTCGTTTATATCAGACGCCTGCAGGTTTTCGTATTATCGCCACACACGATACCATTTCGCCAAGTGATAAATTAGTCGAAGAATGGTTTGAGTATTTCCATGCGGATGCCAATTATGTGCGGCTGAGTCAGGTGCAGCAGTGTTTTCGAGCGCGGTTGACTGCCAAGCCGTGGCGTATGACTGAGGTTGAAAATAATAAGTTGGCTAAAGATATCCCTGCTAAGGACTTTTGGTTTGGCTCTGATAATACCGATGTGGAGAATAGCATTGAGCAACGTCAAGACGCGTTAAAGGCGCGTAAACAGTGGATTGTTGACTATGATCGTTTTGCCCAAGGCTATCGAGCGTGCCATTATGTTGAAAGTATGGCTGGTAAAGAAGTTGCTAATAACAGCAAAGTACAAGCCAGTATTGATGATTTTGTACAATGGCATGACCGTGCTTGTCAGGTGAATAAAGCGCTGCCGATGGCTTAATTCAGATTTTACTTTACTTTTACCTGACAGGTAAATGAGTTTTGGATCATCTCACGGAAGTATTGTTTTCAAGGAAGAATCATAATGAAACGCTATCGTATTTTATTATTAACCACATTTATAACGCTAGCTGGTTGCCAAACGACTGAAATTATACCGCCCAAAACTATACCGCAATATGAAAGCATCAGGACGATGCAAGCGGATATTCTTGATTCAGATGGTGATGGCGTTCCTGATGACATGGACCAATGTCCTGCTACGCCGTGGAATGTAGTCATCGATGAAAGAGGTTGTCCGCATTCCTTACTTTTTGGTGAAAATGAATTTATGATGGAAGCTAGAGCGTATTATGATGAAAATAGCAGTGAGATAAAAAATGAGTATTATGAACAGCTAGATAACGCAGGCAAAAAAATGCAAGATCATTTGGACGCTGTTATGCATATCGAAGGGCACATATCCAAAAGTGAAGACAATAGTGCCAATCAAACACTATCAAGATACCGTGTGGAAGGAATTAAAAATTATATGACCATGACATATAACATTGATCCTGATCGCATCAAGACCGTTTACTATGGATCAGAACGTCCAATTGCGCCAAATGATATCGAAAGCAGTTGGCTCAACCAGCGTATTTATGCGCTTATTAGCAATGTTGATTAATATATTGAGCGTTTTAAAAAACGTGAAAATGATGACAAATTAAGTGGTAAATTACTCTGGATAAAGAGAGTGTAATAATGACCATGAAAACCCATAGCACGTTGTTGTTACTAGCAGCATCTATAATATCAGCTGGCTGCCAAACGACCGAAGTCGTACCGACCAAAACTACACCTCAATATGAAAACATCAGGACAATGCAAGCAGATAGCGATTTAGATGACGATGGTGTGCTTGATGCCATAGATGAATGCCCTGAAACGCCACCTAACGTAGTGGTTGATGCTAAAGGATGTGAAATAATAATTGAGGGCGGTGATGCACTCGAAATGGAGTTTAGGGGATTTTTTCTACCTATAAGCAATCAACTACCTGCTATTTATGATACAGAGTTTATAAAAATAGCAGAAAAAATCAACGAGTATCCAGAAGTCAGTGTTTTTATTTTTGGTCATGCAGCTACCAATGAAATTGATAAAGATGCTTTAGCGAGGCTTGGTTTCGATTCTTTATCACGCAATCGCGCTCTTATTATTAAGAACACTTTAGTATTTCAATATAATATCGATGCTAAGCGTATCCGTACTTATGAGTGTTCAAATAAACTATTGGTTAGAGAGACAGATTATATAAACCCTAGTTTTAAAGCACTTAATCTAAAAGGTCTTGAGGCAAAACAGCGCCGCGCCACTTTAATGGCAAGTAGTACCATCCATGATTTGATGAGTCTTGAATATAAATCTGATATGCAAAGATATGGTGGATACGCCAAGCACTGTGAGTTATTTGAATAACGGTGCAAGTGATGGTTAATGACTGTCAATCATCAAGTTTCAACCTTACCCCAACGCCGAAAATACTACCATCAGCACGGGCGAGACAATATTAATAATAAAGCCAAAACTAATCGCCAATGGCACAACTTTTAGACCACCTGATTGCTGAATAATAGGCAGTGTAAAATCCAAACTGGTCGCGCCGCCAAGCCCGACCGCTGCTGATGGATATTTGCGCATAAAGACGGGAATAAATAATAGCGCAAAGAACTCACGTACCAAGTCATTAAATAGCGCGACACTGCCCCAAACCGCGCCATAAGCATCGGTCATGACGATTGCTGATAGCGAATACCAACCAAATCCTGACGCCAATGCCATTCCCTTCGTCCAAGAGACATCGCTAAACATCAGCGCAAAGAATAAACCACCAACCAATACCGAGAGCGTAAAGATAACGCTCATTTCCACCCCGCGTTTATTAAGCAGCACTTCTTTTAAAGTAATACCCGAGCCCTTTAAGCCAATACCGACTAGCAAAATTAATATCATTAACATCACCGTCATCGTATTTTCGGGTGGCATATAATTTTCTGGCAGGAAGTATCCAATCACCATACCAATCACCACACAAATCACTTGTGCTAAGCTGCCACGGATGCTGACACGGTGCTCTTTAGATTTTACGCTGGGTTTTTTGGCATGCCACGGGCGCAAATGATCGAATAACATCAAGGCAAATAAGCCCGACCCAATCGTCAATATTGATAATATGGTCACATACAGGGCAATCTCGCCTATCTGACTGCCAAGCCCTTCCACTTGCGACAGCTCAATCCCAATCAGCGCTAAGATAATAAATACCAAATAAGACAAGCCTTTATCAGCAAGCTTGGTCATTTTGGGATTGGAGGGGATGGCAAAGCCAATAAACATTGGCATTAATACCAAAACAAGGGTAACTAGGCTTTGCATGATGATGTGCTCACAGCTTTCGAAGGCATTTTTAGGAAGCTGGAGATTGTATCATATCAAGCTATTAATACTGACATGAGCGACTAAGATTCCTTGTAAAAGCTGACTGTTTAACGACTAAATATTGGGCGTTAAAGTAAGCAACTGAATCACGAAGCCGTAAGTTAGGGTTTTATTCATGATAATTTGACTACTAACAACGTTTACGTATTTACCTAACCAACTTTTGTTGCTACATTAAAGAACTGAATATATTTGGTTCGCCTTATGTCGCTCTATCAGCTCAAGTCTCAATTTCAAGATCAATTGCGTCCCATTAGCGATGCATTGGTTGAGCAAAAGGTTACCGCTAACCAAGTGACCGTATCAGCCATCTTATTGAGCCTTGGTACGGCGTATGTCATTGCTAAACCTGCGCAAAATCAGCCTAGACTCTGGTTGCTGTTGCCTTCATCATTGTTTGTACGCATGGCGCTCAATGCTATCGATGGCATGATGGCACGCGAGCACGGGCAAGCGTCAAGGATTGGTGCAGTGCTTAATGAAGTGGGCGATATCGTGGCTGATACGGCGCTTATCGCAAGTCTTGCCCCGCATGTTGCTAATGATAATGCGCAAGCGTCGACAGTCAATTTACCAAACCGTATATCAATCCATCAGCCACATATTGTCGGTCTAATCGTGCTTAGTATTGGCACTGAATTGCTAGCGATACTCAGTAATAAAAGCTTAGGCGTTCGGGCGAATCAAGGGCCTTTGGGCAAAAGTGATCGTGCTTTTGTGCTCGGTGTGCTTGGCACTGTTATGGCAATTAAAGTACCGCCCGCGTTATCTCATATGAGAGTAGGGCAATTATTTATAGTCACAGAGGCGCTGCTACTAAAAACCTGTCTCAATCGACTGCGTTATATGGCAGACTTATACTTGATGCGTAAACCACCTGTGCTACGCTCAAACCGTTTAGACAGTCTTGAGTCAATACCAGAATCATCGTATCAATCTATTTTGTCTATCGATTGCCAAGCGATTATTGATCAACCTGATACGCTATCTCCCAATACCTTTTCATCAAATTTTCCTTTATTAAATGCCCATCTATCAAACTCTGCTGCTAAAACGTCCCTTTTGGAGTCCCAGACAATGCCTGCTATTTCTAAAAATCCCCAGTCTACCAATGCCAAAGCTGCCCCAAACAAGGTTAGCGATGACCTTCATCTATCATCGTCTGAAGTTGTTAGCGGTGAAAGTTGCTACAATGCGTATGATGGCACGGCAATCTATTATCGCTATTGGTTGACGATGCCTTTAGAGAATGTCAAACAAGCCGGTCAGCAACACACACAACAGCGCCAAGTCATTCTATTACATCGTGGTCACGAGCATTCGGGACGCTTAGCAGAACTTGGGGAACAATTTGCAAAAGCTGGCTATCAAGTATTTGCTTGGGATGCGCGTGGTAATGGGCGCTCGGGTGGTATCAAAGACCATGCCGAAAGCGTCACCGAGCTTGAGCGCGATTTAGACGGTTTTGTACAATTGGTTATTGGGCAAACAGGCATTGCTATTACCGATACGTTAATCGTCGCCAGCAGTATCGGCGCGGTACTCGCCGCAGCATGGGTACATGATTATGCGCCAAATATTCGCGGGATGATATTGGGTACGCCAGCGTTGAGTATTCGCTTGTACATGCCATTTGCCATACCATCGCTAAAGGTGGCTCGCGCGCTTGGACTGATGTCACGCGTGAGCAGCTACGTCAAGGCGCAAGTCTTAACGCATGATAAAGACGCGCAGCAAGCTTACAATGCCGATCCGCTCATCTCCAATAGTATCTCGACCGACTTGCTCATCGATACCCATGCAACGGGTCAACGCTTGCTCGATGATGCGGGTGCTATCACCGTGCCAACCTTTATATTATGTGCGGGTAAGGATTACGTGGTCGATAAACAGGCAGAGCGCGATTTTTATGAGGCCATCAATACCACTGATAAACGCTG
The DNA here is from genome assembly GCF_040309625.1 of Psychrobacter sp. 78a-MNA-CIBAN-0178. Lineage (NCBI taxonomy): Bacteria > Pseudomonadati > Pseudomonadota > Gammaproteobacteria > Moraxellales > Moraxellaceae > Psychrobacter > Psychrobacter sp. 78a-MNA-CIBAN-0178. The sequence goes on along the minus strand of NZ_JBEOOZ010000022.1, from coordinate 12,074 downwards.
GCAATTATATCCAGATAGCTACCATGCGATCTTTCATGAGACCAATAAGGCAGACGTCTTCGCGGATTGTATCGATTTCGCTGAGCAGGTATTCAGTACCGATGTTAAAGCGCCTGATTTAAGCGCGGCTCATCTTAATAGTGCCAGTAAAGATAAGGTTGATCGTTTGGCGATTAAACCCTTTAACCCAAGCTTTGCCATCACTCGATTTGCCATGCAAAAATTTGGTCATGTTAGCGACGCGATTGCCACAGGACTTGAGCATGGATTTGATTCTGGTCATTCGCTTGATCACGTTTATTATAATCAGCCGAGCGGTCAGAATAAATTTGGTCAGGCGGTCGATAAATTTTACTTAAGCAATATTGGTTGGCAAGGGATTCGTATCCGCCGCGAGCATATATTAGAGCTGGCACGTGAAGCTTTAGCAGATATTAAGTCTGGCAAGCAAAACCAAGCTAATCACAACAGCACTGAGTCATTCCAGCCAAAACTACTCGATATCGCTAGTGGGCATGGCTTTTATGCCTTTGACTTATTGACAGAGTTTGAAAGCTTATATGCTGAGCTACGCGATTATGAGCAGCATAATATCCAAGCCTTACAGAAAAAGGCGGAACAGTTAGAGATTGCTGATCGTGTCCTTACTTGTCAAAAAGATGCGTTTGACCCTGCCAGTTATTCTAATATGCAGAAGGGAAGTAACAATGCTAAAGGTCTTGATGATAAAAAATTCGATATCGCTATTGCTTCTGGGGTTTTTGAATTATTTTCTGATAATACGCTCCCTGCCACTGCATTGGCGGGTATTTATGACCGTTTAAAATCGGGTGGTTATTTACTTTATACCAATCAGCCGTGGCATCCTGAGCAGGAATTTATCAGCAAAACCCTAAACAATCATCGTGGTAGCAGTTGGGTGATGCGCTGTCGCTCACAAGCGGAAATGGATCAATTGGTTGAGAATGCTGGTTTTAAAAAAGTCGCCATGCGTATCGACCGTTTTGGTATCTTTACCGTGTCGCTAGCGATTAAAACAGCACCAAATGCTGCTCAGTGATACATGGATGATAGATGAGTGATAAAAGTGCCAAGCCTTATGAGCGCGTCCAGCTGTTTTCAGGGGGCGGCTCCCGTTTTGGCTATTATTTAGGCAGTTATGCAGCATTGGTTGCCCATGATTTGACGCCAGATATCATCGTCGGCACTTGCGGTGGTAGTCTGTCGGCTTATTCGGTCAATCTAGCGCCTGACCCCAAGGATTTGCAGGAGCTCATGTGCAGTCGTGAATTATATCGAGTCATTACTGCAATCAGACATGTCGCGCCAGATGAAGCCAATAAACGTTCGAAAATACGTTATATGACGCAGGCACTAAAACGCTGGCGCTTGTCACGGCAAGTTTCTAACCGCCAAAAACAGCAGCAAGCAGATAGCTACGAGCGACTATTAGATGAGTTGCAGCAGTTAGCGATGTTTCGGATAGATAACGAGGGACAATGGCTCGATGAATTGTCTCGTTTTTCGCCCCAGCAGAATAATAATTCGTTTAATACCGCCGCACCAGAGATAGCCATTATTGCCAGCCGACTACATAAAAATTCCAGTCAAACATCTAATCAGATGCCTACTGCTGATAATTTTGTTCACGATGAGTTTAAGTTGCAAGAGTTGTTATTTGCACCACCGCGTTTGGCAGCATCAGAATACTTTGATCGAATGCTTAATTCACCTGCGCATACGTTTGCCGATAGGCGTATTCATCAATCAGTAAATGTCGTAAAGCAGTGGGCGTTTAATTCAGCGGTTCGTGCTTCTATGGCAGATATGTATTATCTACCACCGACGCTTATAGACAATTTAGGTTGGTGCTTAGGCGGGGTGATTAATTTGACACCTATTGAGCTAGCATGTCAGCTAGGGCAGACGGTATTTGCAGAGACCAAGGCAGGTTATGATTCATGGCTGGCAGCACCAGCGATTCAGCGCGTTTTTGGTTTTGATCCTAATAAGCGTTTGGCACAGGTGCATGGTTATCAGCCAATGGAAACGTCATCACTTGTGGAGTCAGAAAGAAATAGCCGTCAATTGCATTGGTTACCCTTTGCAGATAATGGCCAACAGTTGGCAGGACAGCATGTACAAAAGCGTTTTAATATCAGGCAAATGACCGTTGAACTCATTCACAGTGATTATGATGGCTTTGTACAGCAAATGCAGGCGCAGTGGCAGTATGGCTATCAGCGTACGGTCAACTATATACAACAGCATGGGCTATGAACTCGCAAATGAAAGACCTTACACAATCTACTTCAACTCATCAGCCATCGCATATCATCGTCTTTGGTGGTACGAGCGGACTTGGCTTGGCATTGGCGCTGCATCATCAGGCGCTTGGCTGGCAGGTGAGTGTCGTTGGCCATAGTATGGAGAAAATAACCCATATCAAAAAGCAACACTCTAATATCAATACTCATTGTTGTGATTTAACGGATAGCGTGCAAACACAAAGTTTGTTAGAGAGCTTGTCAGATGTTAGTTTTCAAAGAGTGATTTATAGTGCGGGCAGTTACACCAATGAGCGCGTCCATCATCTTAGTCAAGTGGACAGCGATCAAATGCTAGCGATTAATTTGCAAGCGTTTGAGCAGGTTTTTAGATGGGCAAGTGAGCAGTTAAAGCGCCAAAGCTATCCATCAGATTTCAACGAAAACAACAGACGAAGCCTGATTTGTATCGCCTCTATCGCCGGTATTATGGATTATCCTTATACCAGTCTTTATGCCAAAAGCAAACGCGCGATGATTGCGATTGCTAGCGCTTATCGAGCGGCACTTTCGCCTTATCATATTCAAGTCAACTGCATCGCCTCGGGCTATATCGATACCCAAGCCTTACGCGATTTAAATAACGGTGATGCCAGCCATAAGCCCTTTATAATGACGACAAAAACAGCAATTGACCATATCATGCAAGCGATTGATAACGATATTGAGCTCGCCATATTTCCACGCTCCATGCGCTATATTACTCGGGCGCTCAATCATTTCCCTAAGCCTGTGCTTAACTGGATATTGCGTAGTAAATTGGATAAACCTAGTTGATATACTAAATAAAAGAAAGACAACTATTATAACGTGCTACTGGTATCCATTTTTCTTGCTTGCTGTGCCTACGCCGACAGAGGCTGCGAATAATTCATCCCAGTAGCACTATATTCATTTAAAAGTGGATCGACTGTAACCGCTTACCCAAGCAGCCAATAAAACAAGGTAAATAGCGGCACACCAATGAGCAAGCTATCCACTCTATCTAATACGCCGCCATGTCCGGCAAGCATCGTACCCGTATCTTTTACCCCATGCTGACGTTTAAAGGCGGATTCTAATAAGTCTCCAGCGATACCACTGACCGCTAAGCCATAAGCGGCTAATGAGCATACCAACCAACTAAACGGCGTGAGCCAAATGCCTAATAGCGTTGCCAATACTGCCGCGAGCATACTACCGAAAAGAGCGCCCTCGATACTTTTATTTGGGCTAATGGTTGGGGCAAGACCGCGCTTAAACAGCTTGCGACCAAGCAATTGTCCACATAAATACTGGGCAATATCATTAAATTGACTGGAGAATAATACAAAAAATAAAACGCCATACTGCTCGCGTTGCCAGATTAATTGTTGTAAGGCAATGAGACTGACAATCAGTGCGATAAAAGCAAAACTAAAGACTAGGTCTAACAGATTTAAACGTGTGTAAGCTTGAGTAGAATGGTTAGGAGTTTTGCTAAAAGGCTGAGTATTTGCTTGTAAACCGCGCGCTTGGAGCTTGTTAATCAGCACAGCTTTGTTGCGCAGACACCATAAGCGTTTGATCTCATAACAGCCACGCAGGCCAATTAAGACGAAAAAGGCGATGAGTAACCACTGGTATGGGTAGGTAGGAGGCTGTGAGGGCTGGCTATTATCAGTTATCTTAGCGATAACATAACAAGCGCAAAGCGCTGCTAGCATCAGCCACCACGAGCGGGCAATCAGATAAATTTTCGGTAAGCGCTGACGCAAGCGAGGTAGGGCAAGCATTGCCCACGTCAAACTGACGACCATCATAAGTCCGATCACAAACTGTAAATCAGTAGCCATATTTTTAGCACTTTGAGGTCAATAAAGAACGGCAATTTACCGTTTTGTCATGATTAGAGTGGCAACCTTTAATTGCTGTTAGACGTTAGCAACTGTATGTGCTGATCCAACCTCTGTGTCATCGATTATAGGCTGAACCAACCAATCAATGCCACCCTCTTTGTCACCTGTTTTTTCATCATCTATCAGCTTCGATAATGGCGCAATCACACTGGTCCGAGGTGTAGATGCCAAATGTGGATAATCTTGACGATAGTGGCCACCGCGACTCTCATAACGCTGATAAGCTGACTGAATAACCAATGTGGCTAATTGTAATTGTCGTGCTAATTGAAAGTATCTCAGGTTGGCAAGGGTAGGTGTATCGCTCTTACTCTCACTACTGATGTTGGTTGAATGAGACTTGAGGTATCTAAGCTGATGTCGCCAACTTTCTATCTGTATTAAGGCTTGTTCTAATTGCCCAGCCCTGCGAGTAATGCCCATATTATTGGTCATCAATATCTTTAGCTGTGCGGTTATTTCGCTAATGTCAGCCTCTATATTGGCATTGCCATTAACATTAACATTGTCATTGTCATTAGCCTTGGTTTCATATGAAGGAGATACAGGTAAATTAGACAGTGGTAGTATGACGGGCTGAGCGTCTTTAAGCGTTGGTGGTGTCCAAATAGTAGTCCCTGATAAATTTAAGTGATCATAAATGGCAACGGTATCTAGATTTTCTAATGCTTTCAAATAGTGCGGCAAGTCAGCAGCGATATTGCGCCCAACCACCACGCATTCCAAAAGTGAATTACTCGCCAAGCGATTCGCACCATGCAGACCAGTATAGGCAACTTCGCCTGCAGCATATAAACCTATCACATCGGTCAAACCATTGGCACAGGTTATCACACCGCCACAACTGTAATGAGCGGTAGGGGCAACGGGGATAGGTTGTTTCGTGATATCGATGCCAAGCTCTAATAGTGTTTGATAAATCTGTGGAAAGTGCTCTCGTAAAAATTGTTCTGGTAAATGGCTGACATCCAGATGCACGTAGCCAAGACCATTATTACTGATCTGCTCAGCGATGGCGCGCGCGACGATATCGCGCGGTGCCAATTCCGCTCGCTCGTCAATCTCTAACATAAAGCGCTTGCCAGTTTGCGGACAAGTCAGCCGTCCACCTTCACCGCGTAGTGCTTCGGATATTAGAAAGCTACTGTCATCTAATGCCAAACCGGTCGGATGAAATTGGATAAACTCTAAATTTGCTAAGCGGCAGCCTGCTTGCCATGCCATCATAACCCCGTCGCCGACACAGACATTTGGCGCGCTGGCACGTTTAAACAGTTGCCCCAAGCCACCACTGGCTAAGACAACGGCACGACTGTGAAACGTAAGCTGTCGTTGATGAGTATGATCAAAAACAAGCGCCCCTTGGCATTGCTTATTTGGATTGGCGCTATTCGTTAAAAGGCTGAGCGCCTCATGAAACGGTAAAACATTAATGTTGCTTGCCGCTTTTACCTTTATTGTTAAAGCTTCCATAATGTGTCGACCAGTCGCGTCATCCGCATGTGCGACCCGCCTACAACCATGTCCGCCTTCTTTGGTTAAATGTAAGTCGGCAGTTTGTAATTCAGTCTGTAGTTCGGTGACAGGTTTTGCATTATCTGCTTGCGGTATCTGGGTAAAAGGAACCCCTTGCTCGCACAGCCATTGCACTGCTTGTTGTCCGGCACTTAAAATGCTACTGGTATTGTCAGCTTCGCATAGGCCTGCGCCAGCGATTAGAGTATCAGCGATATGGTCAGCGACAGAGTCCTCTTTATCCAAGCTTGCTGCGATACCCCCTTGGGCATAATGACTGGAGCAAACCTCCAAGCTGGCTTTGCTGAGTACGGTAATATTCAGTGATTTTGGTAATGCTAGAGCCGTGCTTAAGCCTGCTAATCCCGCACCAATAATAAGCACATCCGTTTGTACCATAGCAGCAGGGCTATTAGCACCTAATAATTCCGCTGTAAATACCGCGCTCATATTAGGCAGCCCCGACATTGGCGAACAGCTCGCGGTCTTTGACAATATCGCCGCTCGCTGCCACACGTTGCTTTTGCGCTTCGGCAAAATCAAGCATACGTTGCAAGGACTTTTTAGCCGCGACTGCCAGCTCAGGCGTCATTAATACCTCACCGCTATGATGCGTTAAGCACTGCTCAATACCTTTTAGGCCATTCATTGCCATCCATGGGCAAAATGCACAGCTTTTACAGCTGGCGCTTTCACCAGCCGTCGGTGCGGCTAAGAAGCGTTTGTTTGGCGAGCGCTTTTGCATTTCATGCAAGATGCCCAAGTCGGTGGCGACGATAAAGGTATCGGCATCCATCTCATAAGTTGATTGCAATAATTTGCTAGTAGAGCCGACCACATCGGCCAGTGCTACGACGCTATCAGGTGATTCAGGGTGTACCAATACTTTGGCATCTGGATGATCCTCTTTTAATTGCAGCAGCTCGGTCGCTTTAAACTCGTTATGTACGAGGCACGAACCTTGCCAGAGCAGCATATCTGCGCCCGTCTCTTTAGCAATATATTTACCCAAATGGCGATCGGGGCCCCAAATAATTTTTTCACCATTCGCATGCAAATGACGAATGATGTCGATGCCAACCGATGACGTAACTACCCAATCGGCACGGGCTTTCACAGCAGCACTGGTATTGGCATAAACCACGACGGTACGCTCAGGGTGAGCATCACAAAAGGCCGAGAACTCATCAGCAGGGCAGCCCAAATCGAGCGAGCACTCGGCTTCCAAGTCTGGCATCAGTACGGTCTTCTCCATACTTAAAATTTTGGCCGACTCACCCATAAAGCGGACGCCTGCGACCACTAGGGTTTGCGCACTATGCGCTTGTCCAAAGCGCGCCATCTCGAGTGAATCACCCACGCAACCGCCAGTTGCTAATGCCAAATCCTGAATAAAGGGATCGACGTAGTAATGGGCAACCAATACCGCATTATGTTCTTTCAATAATTGCTTGATATTTTCTTCAACCGCAAGCCGTTCAGCACATGGTAAGTCTGCTGGCATTTTAGCTTTGGCATATTCAATATTCATTTGAGTGGCAATGCGAGTGTCATTGCTCATGATGGGCGCGTCGTAAGGATAAGTTTTCATAAATGCAAACCTTTTAGGCAGTAACGACAAGCAATATGTCGCGAAAAACAAGTCAATTAGAGACAGCTGGCGAATCAGGTGTTTTAATTATGCTCATTTTGAGCATAAATACAAGTGTTTTTTATAACTTGATTTCAAAATAATATTTATTTTTACAGAATTTCCTAGGGCGTGTCCTCATTTTAAAAATGGTGATAAAAATGAGGTGAATTGTAGTCAAACAAGGAAAATAGTGCAGACAATATCGAGATATTACCTAGCTATTTGACGATGTTTGGCAAGATTTAACCATTTTTAGCTCATTTAGATTGCTATCGGTTGAATTGAGGACACGCCCTAATGATTGTTGGTATCCAACTCTTTCAACCCCTTATAATTACAACCGCAGGCTATGATAGTTTTAGATTCACGTTATACTGAGCACTATTGTCAGAGTTGCATATGACGAGCTCATCATTCCATTCATATAATCAAAGGATCGTTGCTAAAGTCATGACGTTGTCTTATTCACATGCACATCAACAGGGAAGTGGTACCACTGAGGTGGTCGCGGTGTTAGTTGCGATTACCGACCACAGCGCCCGGGTCTTAACAGTGGATCAAGGCAAACTCTTGCCCAATGGCCCTTTGATGCCGTTGCATCGCTCCTTGCAAGCAGGTGTACGGCAATGGGTGGAAGAGCAAACGCAGCAGCCGCTTGGTTATCTAGAGCAGTTATATACCTTTGTCGATACCAATAGACGCAATGTTGATGGTCATGCACTGGTGTATGTGAGCTATCTGGGTCTGGTGCAAGAGACACAAATGCAAGCACGCCAAAGTCAGGCGCTATGGCGAGATTGGTATGATTATTTTCCATGGGAAAATCACTTGGATGGGACGCCTAGCATCATTCTGGATTACATCGTGCCGGCGTTATTGGACTGGGCAAACGCTGGGTCTGATGAGGTCATTCAGCAGCGTCGCCGTCAGCGTATTGGCTTATGCTGGGGCTTAACGGCAGCATCTATCGCTGACGATACAGATATTGAGAATGCCAGCGCAGCAAGTCATGACAAGGCTTATGAGAGTAGAGAGTGGGTCGCTGAGCATGTACTGCTACGCTATGAGATGCTGTACGAAGCAGGACTGATACCTGAAGCACCGACATATCCACCCAGTTATCAGCTCAATTATCAACTTAATGAGCAAACCTCTCAGCAGCTTGCTTCTTATCAATCTACTTCTCATCAACCTAAGCTGCCTACCGATTGGTCGCAGCTGATTGGCGTGCCCATGTATTATGATCATCGCCGCGTGATTGCGACGGCCATCTCTAGATTGCGCGCAAAGATTGAATACCGACCGCTTATCTTTGGCTTAATGCCAGACGTTTTTACCTTGTCACAATTACAACAAAGCGTTGAAGCCTTATCAGGGGTGCGCCTGCACAAGCAAAACTTCCGCCGTCTGCTCGATGCGCAAAACCTTGTCATGGAAACCGGTCAGAGTAGTAGCGCTCAGCGCGGTCGCCCTGCCAAGCTTTACCGTTTCCGTCATGATATCGAGCTACAAAGCTTGTTAATGGACAGTAAATTACCCAAACGAAACAAATAGTCGCCACCTTATTCCTGCGATATTCTTGCCGCATGCTATTTCTATAAACTTTAAGCACAGGTACAAAGAGCTATAAAATGCTTACCTTTGCTTGCGAGCTTGCTCACTTTGCGCTATATTTATGCTCATTTTGAGTTTAAATCATTAAAATTTATATAAGGGTTAAAGATGACAGTTGCACGAGAGCCAGCGTTGGATGAAGTATTGCTTAAACCCTTGGTTGAGGCTGCCCTAACCGAAGACTTGGGTCGACGCGGAGATGTCACATCACAAGCCACCATTCCCGCCGATATGCAGGCGCAGCTCCAGATTAAAGCGCGGCAAGCCGGCGTGATATGTGGTATGGACTTGGCGCGTTTATCGTTTGCCTTGGTTGATGCACAGATAGCGTTCATCGCTCAAGTTACCGATGGTGAGAGAGTTGAAGCAGATACGGTATTGGCTATCGTGCGTGGTAATGCGCGTCATCTATTGACGGCAGAGCGTACTGCATTGAACTTTATGACCCATCTGAGTGGCATTGCGACGGCAACACGGCAGATTGTTGACAGTGTAGCAGAGTATCCGGCGCAAATTACTTGTACGCGCAAGACCATTCCTGGCCTGCGTATCCTCCAAAAGTACGCGGTACGCTGCGGCGGTGGTCGCAATCATCGCTTGGGCTTAGATGACGCCATTTTAATTAAAGACAATCATATTGCTATCGCTGGTGATATCAAGACCGCTATTCAACAAGCGCAAAATTTCGCTGGCCATTTGATTCCCATTGAAGTAGAGGTGGATACGCTAGAGCAATTAGCGCAAGCACTAGACGCTGGTGTGAGTTTGGTGCTATTAGACAATATGTCCCCTGAGATATTGTCGCAGGCGGTGGCCATGTGTAAAGGTCGTGCCAGAACAGAAGCCTCTGGCGGCATCACCCCTGAAACGGTGCAAGCAGCCGCAAAAACGGGCGTTGATTTTATTGCTATGGGCTATTTAACGCATAGCACTACTGCGCTAGATATTGGTCTGGATTTTAGCGCGTAGTTTTCAATACGCCTGTCTTAACACGACTTGTTTAACCATTAGTCTTCATCAGATTATCCACCCACCAAATGACTGCTGAGCGATCGGGGGTCAGCCACTATTTTCGCTGATATACTGGTGTCAGAAAGGTAAGCAAAGTTAATGATTTAATTAGCTTATCTGCCTATGCTACAATGCCACTGCTAACCGCCTATTGGGTCATCGTTGCACTCGCACGATGGCCTTATCTTTTTGCCCAAGTTTTATCGATAGACAAGCGAGCGCTCAGTGAATACTGAAATCATCAAAATTATCTTAGCTTTTGTGGTGTTGATCAATCCGTTTAGCGCCTTGACGTTATTTTTGGACTTGACTCGTGGTTATTCAATGAATAATCGCCGCAAAGTGGCACGCGTTGCTTGCTTGACTATTTTTATTACCATCAGCTTTTTTACGATAGCAGGTGAAACGCTACTAAAAGCTTTGGGTATCTCTATCGGCTCGTTCCAGCTGGCGGGTGGTATATTGGTATTTTTGATTGCCTTGAATATGATGAATGGCGACGGGAATCCCGTTAAGCCGGACCAAGAAAACTTCGATGTCGATCATGTACAAGACTCGCCACCGACGATGGCTGCTGCAGTAGTGCCATTGGCGATCCCTATGATGATTGGACCGGGTGGTATCTCCACAGTTATTATTTATTCTTCACAAGTTTCTGGTATTTTGCGGGTATCAGCGGTATTAATCGCCGGCTTATTAATCAGTCTCTTTTGTTATTTGGCATTGATGGCAGCAGGTCGTATCAGCCGTCTATTGGGTGATACTGGGCTTAATATTATGAGCCGAATCATGGGGATGCTACTGGCTGCGGTCTCTATCGAAATTATTGTCAGTGGACTGCGCACCTTATTTCCCGATTTAGTCTAATTACTTATTTTTTCGACATCTCATTTCCAACATTCCAACTATCATTCTCAGGCCATTTAGGCTCTTGCGTTCAGATTGAGCACACGCTCTAGGCTGTGTAACACATATACAGTCTATCTTCGCTTAGCAAACCCCTCCAACAGTATTAATCCAGATAAACCGATATTTACTGAACACCTTAATGTTACAAGACTAAACTTTGAATAGAGTCTATCTTTTATAGTCAAAATATCTTAAAAAAGCGATGGTATTGCTGATATCAATGTTTTGTAGTCTTTGTCTGCGCAGGCACAGCAAGCAACAAAAGTGGATATCAGTAGTACGTGCTGGTTCGATATCACTTTTTACTCACTATAAATGGTAGTTGTGTCTTCAATAATCATTATTAATTACCAAAAGTACTGTCAAAAACGCCATTAATGAAAATATGTTATAATAGATATACATTATTTTTATGGGAGTTAATCTTGAGTAACAAAAGAATTGCTATTTTAGGAGCAGGTCCAAGTGGTTTGGCGCAATTACGAGCCTTTGAAGCGGCTCGTTTAGCTGGTGCGACAGATTTACCTGAGATCATCTGTTATGAAAAGCAAAATGCTATCGGTGGCATGTGGAATTACAGTTGGCGTACTGGATTAGATAGAAACGGTGAACCCGTTCACGGCAGTATGTACCGCTACTTATGGTCGAATGGGCCAAAAGAATGCTTAGAGTTTGCCGATTATTCGTTTGATGAGCATTTTGGTGAAGCGATCCCCTCATACCCACCGCGTGAAGTTTTAAAAGACTACATCATGGGACGCATCGATAAGCAAGACATTCAAAAGTACATCCGTTTTGAATGCCCAGTACGTTGGGTATCATTCGATGATGAGACACAAAAATTCACCGTGACGGTGATGAATCATAAAAGCGGTGAGCAAGAAGTTGAAGAGTTTGATTACGTCGTAGTAGCGACCGGTCACTTCTCAACGCCGAATATGCCTTACTTCGAAGGATTAGAAGCGTTCCCCGGTCGTATCTTGCACGCCCATGACTTCCGCGATGCCTTAGAGTTTAAAGACGAAGATATCTTACTGATTGGCAGCAGTTATTCTGCTGAAGACATTGGCACCCAGTGCTATAAGTATGGCACCAAGTCAGTTACTATCAGCTATAGTCAAAGAACCAATAAACAGTTACACTAAAGTCTATGGCATACTCTAAAGATTACAGACAAATGATACTAGA
>NZ_JBEOOZ010000021.1:0-58054 GCF_040309625.1 Psychrobacter sp. 78a-MNA-CIBAN-0178 | reverse complement strand
AAAGGTGCTAGGGTTTAGAACGCCTCTTGAGGTAAAATCTAGCTTCGGGTGCGTTGCACTTCAATGTTGAATCCAAGAGGAATAAAAAGGTGGTTAAATCCTAGCTACTGGCTTAACCACGAATAAAGCGATGGTCAAAAAATAACGCCTTTTACCTATTAAAAGATAAAAGACGTCAAAGGTCAAAACATGCTAGCACATAACGACAAAAAAACATCCGAAGAAGATAGCATTTGGCTATTGATAACACTAAGAGACGCTGACAAGTAGTTGCAAGTGGGTGTCAGTATCTCTGTTACTTACAAGTGTAAGTCTGACTCGCCACCCTGCTCTTTCATTCTACGCTGCTCGCGCCTTTGATAGCGCAGACCAGAAGCAGCATACCACTGCGGTTTGGTCACTTGTAGCAGATCACTTAGCTGTCGCAGTTGAGTTTGCAACGTTTGCGTCAGCCAAAAATAGCCCTGCCACTCAAACGTTGCAGTCTGTACGCTAGGATATTCTGATAGCGCAATACGCGTAATCGGTCGAAAGGTTTGATCGCTTGGACTGCGTAGTACTGCTGCGATATGCTGCATGGCTTGTGTCAACTCGTGCTGATAGTGAATCAGTAGCGTATGGTTTTCATCATCGATATCGATATTCGCCAAGCGCGGCGCCGCACTGAGCAATAAATCGATGGTACCGATGATATTGCGGTGGGTACGCTGAATCGTTTCTATGGTTTCTTTATCAATGCCTGATTCGCTTGCAGTGGCAGCGATATGGGGCCGTACTGCGAGTAGTCGCTTGTTTATTTGCTGCAGCGATTTTATCAACGCTTTATTGACAGGCATGTCTGGAGTAGCGCTACTTTGAGGATAAGTTGGGCTAGCTGAGCTTGTCGCCTTAGTATAAACAATCGACTTAGGAGCCACTATTTCAGCATCGATATGATGTCCGACACCAGCATAAAGAGTGCTACAGGCCTCCAAATTATTTGCCAATAAAAAGCGCCACATCAAGGTAGATTTGAGAGGCAAGATCACTGTCACCATGACTGCGATACCCGTACCGATTAAGATATTGAGTGCGCGATAGACGCCATCTTGCGCTATGTTAATTTGATTTAAGTTAGAGACGATCATTAGCATAGTAATGCCAGTCAGTAATCCGGTATAGCCTAGCCGCCTAACCGAAAAATAACCAATAACCCCACTGCTGATTCCAATCAGCAAGTATTCTACCCCTAACCAAGCACCCGTCCCTTTATTGAACCATAAGATCGCAAATGCCACGACAATACCTAAAACTGTACCCAGTACTCGCTCTTTGGCCTTAGTATAAATAGCGCCTTGATACTGTAGCAATCCTAAAATAATAAAGACGGTGATCGTCGTCCATTCTCCGTGCGGAAAACGGCTTATTTGATTGGCTAACAGCGCAAGTACGATAGCTGCACCTATACGTATGGCATGCAAGATATCAGCGTGCTGATAGCGCGCATAAGGCTCAATAAATGGTGCGGTAAAGCGTTGCCAAATTTTTGGTTTCACGCACAGGTACTCTTATTAATTGAAGAATATATAGTCAGTAAAAAGTAATATCGAACCATCACGCACTGCTGATATCGATTTTTCTTGCTACTCTAATTTTCGTGAATGGCATTAGACGTAAAAGACTAAGCGTTACTTAGACATTAGCAGCATAACCAGCTATCAAAAAAACGTCTTTTGCCTGTTAAAAGGTAAAAGACGTTTGAGAACAAAGCAAGGCAATCAGTCACTGGATGTAAATCAAACCCATTAAACCTCTAAGAAGTCCAAAATACCTTCAGCGGCTTCACGCCCTTCCCAAATGGCGGTTACGACCAAATCAGAACCACGTACCATATCGCCACCAGCGAAGATTTTGGGGTTTTTGGTTTGGAATTTAAAGGTTTGCTTTTCGAGAGCCAAAACACGACCAGAGCTGTCCATCGCCACTTGCTGTGACTCGAACCAATCGGCAGGACTAGGACGGAAGCCAAAGGCCATAATCACTGCATCACAAGGGATAATCTCTTCAGAATTTACAATTGGCTCTGGACGCTGACGACCACGATTATCAGGCGCACCTAAATGGGTCGTCACGACTTTTACGCCTTTGACCTTACCATTTAAGCCAATGATTTCGGTTGGCTGACGGTTAAATAAGAACTCAACACCTTCCTCGCGGGCATTGACTACTTCGCGGCGCGAGCCTGGCATATTTTCTTCATCACGGCGATAAGCGCAGACGACTTGCTCAGCGCCTTGGCGGATACTGGTGCGATTGCAATCCATTGCTGTATCACCGCCACCGAGCACCACCACTCTTTTGCCTTTAAAATCGATATACTCTTCGGGATTTTTTTCCCAATCGTTACAACGGTTCACGTTGGCAATCAGGTAATCTAGCGCATCATAGACACCGTCTAACTCCTCGCCAGCGAAGCCGCCACGCATATAAGTGTAAGTGCCCATACCCATAAACACCGCATCGTACTCGCCTAATAGCTCATCGATACTAACGTCGGTACCGATTTCTGTCTCTAGACGAAACTCGATACCCATGTCTTCAAAGATGACCCGGCGATTGCGCATGACGTCTTTTTCCATCTTAAACTCTGGAATACCAAAGGTTAATAAGCCGCCGATTTCAGGACGTTTGTCAAAGACAACTGGTTTAACGCCATTTCTCACCAAGATATCTGCACAGCCCAAACCTGCAGGTCCTGCGCCAATGATAGCGACTTTTTTGTCCGTCCAAACCACGTCAGACATATCAGGTCGCCAGCCAAGCGCAAAGGCGGTATCGTTAATATACTTCTCAACATTACCAATAGTGACCGCGCCAAAGCCATCGTTCAGGGTACAAGCGCCTTCACATAGGCGATCTTGGGGACAGACACGGCCGCAAACCTCAGGCAAAGTATTGGTACGGTGGCACAACTCAGCAGCTTGGAATATCTGCCCTTCGGCGGCCAATTTGAGCCAGTTAGGAATGTAATTGTGTACAGGACACTTCCACTCGCAGTACGGGTTACCACACTCAAGACAGCGATGTGACTGCTGCGCCACTGGCTCACTCTCGAATGGTTTATAAATCTCGACAAACTCCGTTGAGCGCGTCGCGATGTCTTTTTTAGTCGGCTCAAGCCGAGGCACATCTAAAAACTGAAAACTATTTTCTAAGCGTTTTGCCATGGTGTTATCTCTTTTATAGTGGGTGATAACAGCCAATACCTGCAGCCTCAATGAGGCAAATTTACGGATAAGGGCTGTCATTTACCTGCTCAAAACCTATGAGTTAAGATGCTCGTAAACCTATTACTGACTGAGCTACTGTGGGTCAGCCATCGTGGTCTTAAGCAAACTTGCAATGTTCGCCGCTTTTGGCTTCACCAAGTAAAACTTGCGCACGTAATGCTCAAAGTCAGCCAAAATAGTCTGACCCCACGCGCTACCAGTTTTATCCACATGAGTCTCAAGCACTTGTTGTAAGTGAATACGATGACCTTCCGTCTGCTCGCTTGAGATACGGTTTAAGTCAATCAATTCATGATTACAACGATCAAAGAAGTCCCCTTCCATATCGAGCACATAAGCGAAGCCGCCCGTCATACCCGCGCCGAAGTTAAGACCAGTACGACCAAGAATAGTCATGATGCCGCCCGTCATATACTCACAGCAATGATCACCCGTGCCTTCGATGACCGCATGCGCGCCAGAGTTGCGCACCCCGAAGCGCTCGCCTGCTGTGCCCGCTGCGTACAACTTACCACCGGTTGCGCCATATAGACAGGTATTGCCGATAATAGCGGTATCTTGCGCGGTAAAGCTAGAGTCTTTGGGTGGATAAATGACAATCTCGCCACCTGCCATGCCTTTGCCCACATAGTCATTGGCATCGCCTTCTAGCTCAATATGTAAGCCACCAGCATTCCAGACGCCCAAACTCTGCCCAGCAGTACCCGTCAGATGCAGTTTGATTGGCTTCTCATTCATGCCCAGATTGCCCCATACTTGCGCAATCTCACCTGAGATACGTGCGCCAATGGAACGATCACAATTACCGACGTAATAGCTATAATCGCCGCCATTACCTTGACGAATATTGAGCAGCATATCGCTAATCATTTGCTCCGCAAGCAAGCCTTTATCAAACGGCTCATTACGCTCTACCTGACAGGTCTGCGCTTTGCCGCTACTAGCCGGATGGCTAAATAACAGCGGCGACAAATCTAAATGGCGCTGTTTATCGGTATTACCTTCTAGCACATCAAGCAAGTCTGTCCGTCCGACCAACTCCTCCATGCTACGCACACCCAATGCAGCAAGCCACTCACGCGTTTCGGTGGCGACAAACTTAAAGAAGTTAATCAGCATTTCTGCTTCGCCAATGAAATGCTCGTCACGCAGTTGGGCTTTTTGGGTGGCAACGCCCGTCGGACAGTTATTGAGATGGCAAATACGTAAATACTTACAACCAACAGCAATCATCGGCGTCGTACCAAAGCCAAAGCTTTCGGCACCAAGGATAGCGGCTTTAACCACATCAAGACCAGTTTTTAGACCACCATCGGTCTGGATACGTACTTTGTCGCGCAACCCATTGACGCGTAATGACTGATGGGTCTCGGCAAGACCCAATTCCCACGGCGAGCCAGCATGGTGAATAGAGGACAACGGTGACGCTGCCGTACCGCCATCATACCCTGAGATCGTGATCAAGTCGGCATAAGCTTTTGCCACACCAGTAGCAATAGTACCAACGCCCGGACGTGAGACCAACTTGACCGAAACCAAGGCGTCTGGATTGACTTGTTTTAAGTCAAAAATGAGCTGTGCCAAATCTTCGATAGAATAAATATCATGATGCGGCGGCGGTGATATGAGCGTTACCCCCGGCACAGAATAGCGCAGACGAGCAATCAAAGCATTGACCTTACCGCCCGGCAACTGACCACCTTCACCCGGCTTGGCGCCCTGCGCGACTTTAATCTGCATGACTTCTGCTGAGCGTAAATACGCTGGGGTCACACCAAAACGACCCGAGGCGACTTGCTTAATTTTTGAGTTACGTAAGGTACCATAACGTACAGGATCTTCGCCGCCCTCACCAGAATTTGAGCGCCCACCAATGGTGTTCATTGCCATCGCGATGGCTTCATGAGCTTCAGGAGACAACGCCCCTAACGACATACCAGCCGAATCAAAACGGGTTAAAATTTTGGAGATATCTTCGACTTCATTAACATCGATCGGGTTGTCCGTCTTCAACTGCAATAAGTCACGCAAGGTGGCAACCGGACGACTATTGACCAAATCGGCATAATGACGATAATTGTCATAATCACCCGTACGTACAGCGGTATGCAGGCTATTAATCACATCTGGATTAAAGGCATGATATTCTTTATTAAAGACAAACTTCAATAAACCACCTTGATCCAGTGGCGCACGACGTTTAAAGGCATTGGCGGCTAGCTGTGCTTGATCAGCAGCCAAGTCTGCAAAGGTAGCGCCTTTAATACGGCTTTGTACGCCTTTAAAACACAAGCTCACGACTTCTTCAGAGAGACCAACGGCTTCAAATAACTGTGCACCGCGATAAGAGACAATGGTAGAAATACCCATTTTTGATAAGATTTTTAGCAAACCTTTATCTAAGCCCTTACGGAAATTAACCCGCGCTTGAATCGGATCGCCCAATAGCTCACCGGTTGCAACCAAATCATCAATGACATCATAAGCCAAATATGGATAAACACAGGTCGCGCCAAAGCCAATCAATACTGCTATTTGATGCGAATCGCGCGCGAGACCCGTCTCAATGATTAAATTGGCATCAGTACGAATACCTTGACCAATGAGGTAATGATGCACCGCACCCGTTACCATAATGGCATTGGCCGGTACTTTTTCCGCATCGATGTCTTTATCAGACAACACAATCAACGTCTGCCCTGCCCGAATGCTGCTGGCCACTTGCTCACAGATAGCAGTGATGGCCGCTGATAGCTCTAGGGTGCGATCATAGTTTAGGTCAATACGGGCAACCTTAAACGCTGGATCATCCAAAGTTTCAAGCTGCTGCATTTTGCTAGCGGACAATACAGGCGACGATAAGATAATACGGTGTGCATCTCGCGCAGATGGCGCAAACACATTGGTTTCAGCGCCCAAGCAAGTCTGTAGCGACATGACGATCGACTCACGCAGTGGATCAATCGGTGGATTGGTCACCTGAGCAAACTGCTGACGGAAAAAGTCCCCGACATGGCGAATCTGCTGTGACAGTACTGCCATGGGCGTATCATCACCCATCGAACCGACTGGCTCTTGCGCATTTTCGGCATTAGGCCGAATGATTTCTGTGCGCTCTTCATTGGTAATGTGATACATTTTTTGCAGCGCTTTTAGCTTATCACCGCGGCAAGCTTGTGCTGCCAACTCTTCTTCTAAGCGCTCATCATCGCGGATACGAGTGGCTTCTTCGCGTAACCATTTACGATAGGGATGGGCTTTTTTCAATAAGGTCGCAATCGCTTTGGTATCTAAGATTTGACCAGTTAAAGTATCAATGACTAGCATCTGACCTGGTCCTACCCGACCTTTTGCCAGTACATCCTTTGGCGCATAGTCCCAAACGCCTACTTCTGACGCCACAGTGATATAGCCATTTTTAGTCGTCACCCAACGTGAGGGGCGTAGACCATTACGGTCAAGCATACAGACAGCATAGCGTCCATCTTGAATCACAAGACCTGCTGGGCCATCCCATGCTTCCATATGCTGCGAGTAAAACTCGTAAAACGCCCGCAAGTCCATATCCATGCTATCGACATTTTGCCATGCTGGTGGCACTAGAATAGACATCGCATGGAACAGATTCATGCCACCAGACATAAGCACTTCAAGCATGTTGTCTAAGCTTGACGAATCAGAGCCCGTGCTATTAACCAGCGGTGTTAGCTCATTCAGATTGGGTAATTTAGCAGATTTTAATTTTGGTGTGCGTGCCTCAGACCAGTTACGGTTACCGGTAATGGTGTTTAATTCGCCATTGTGCGCAAGATAGCGAAACGGCTGTGCCAATGGCCAGCGTGGTAGCGTATTGGTTGAAAAACGTTGATGAAATACCACAATATGGGATGCCAAACGTTGATCTTGGAGATCTAGAAAAAACGCTGGTAGATCTGATGGCATCACCAGACCTTTATAAATAATAGTCTGACAGTTCAGCGAACAAACATAAAACAGCTCGTCATCGACCAGACGTTGCTCTGCTTTTTTACGCGCGACAAACAGCTTACGGTTAAAATCATCCGCATCTAAATTATCAGGCGCATTGACAAACACTTGCTTAAAGTCTGGCAAGGTTTCACGACCAATCTCACCAACGATACTCAAATCAAGTGGCACATCACGCCAGCCAGCAACCTCTAAGCCTTCAGCGATAATCTCTTCGGCGAGTACCTGCTGGCTGTGCTGTGCTTTGGTCTCATCTAAATTGACGAACACCATACCCACAGCAAAGTTATCCGTCACTGTTAACTGTTGCTCGCTAGCAATGTCTTTAAAAAAAGCGGTCGGCGTTGCCAGTAGCAAGCCACAACCATCACCCGTCTTGCCGTCAGCAGCAACACCACCGCGATGGGTCATACAGCTGAGACTATGAATAGCCGTTTTTACCAAATCATGACTGGCTTGTCCCTCAATATGAGCAATCAAACCAAAGCCACAGTTATCAGAAAAGTCATCCGGCGTGGCCAAATGCGTATGGGAAGAAATCATTGACATAGCTTGTCCTTTTAAGTAAACGGGCAGCTTATATATCCAATGCGGAACATAAACTGGTGACCGCAGGCAGAACGGGCTGGTAGGTAAATATTCGTATATCCGAATTAATAAATGACGTGCAGCTCAGTAGATAGTTATGTTGTGAGCGTGAGATAACCCCCTGACTCTCACAGTCGCTTGATAGTCTGATAACAGACAAACGGTGTTATAACAAAATGCACCAATAAATAGTCAGTAACCGCCCATGGCAACTGGATAAAATAATATCCCGTATACCAGTTACTCACTCGTCAGCACGTGCCTTAACGTTTGGCGTTATATCCTACTAGCGCGGCTTAGTCGACGGCTAGTTGAGCATGCGAAAATATGACATTTGACTAATTTTGAATATCAGACGCTCTATATTCAAGCGCCTTAATGACCCTAATAGCAGTGACAATAAGAGGGATTTTGCGATTTGCAATAAGCTTACTGTCGATGGCAAATCGCTGCGCTTGAGACAACAATCGCTTAGTACGCAACTATATTATCACTAATAGTACGTAACCAAATGACTGTGCGTTAAATCGTTATTTACGATAACTATACAGAGCGTTGCCCATAGTCATCTTAGTTAATGACGGACAAAAAATCTAGTCTTTTCTGTCGATTCATCAGCCAGATTTTGTAAGAGCTTATATTATGAGTTGCTAATAAACAGTCAATAACTCACTGCAATGGCTTTTACAGCTATAGGATACGAGGGTTTTTAAAGCTGCTTTGACGAAGTTCTTTTAACCTCTATCTTGGTTAGTTGTCTAACAAAATAGGCAAGTATGTAAATGAGCAGATAGACAAACATAAAAAAACCTCACTAAACAAACGTTTTAGTGAGGTTTTTTTAGGGCATAGCACTAACCAAAAATTAATTGCTTTTTTCTTCGATCAGCTCTTTTATACTGTCATTATTGGCTTTAGGCGCACTACTATTGCTGTTTTTATTAGCGGCATTCGAGCCATTATTTGTACTATTAGTCGAACTTGGCGGCTTAGGCGTTGGTACAACCGGCGGTTTTTTTAGCGTGCTATTATCAATTGTAGGTTTTTTGGCAGCTTGCTCAGGCTTACGAGTATCATCGTTTTTAGCGCTCGGAGCGGTCAGTGTTTGCTCTTCATTGCCGACGGTACGCTCTTCATTGACCGATAGGGTCGCAGAGGTATCGACCGATTGAC
The DNA here is from genome assembly GCF_040309625.1 of Psychrobacter sp. 78a-MNA-CIBAN-0178. Classification (NCBI taxonomy): domain Bacteria; kingdom Pseudomonadati; phylum Pseudomonadota; class Gammaproteobacteria; order Moraxellales; family Moraxellaceae; genus Psychrobacter; species Psychrobacter sp. 78a-MNA-CIBAN-0178. Next base: position 49,037 of record NZ_JBEOOZ010000021.1, on the reverse strand, counting down.
GAATGCTTTCATCATTACTATTGTTAGCCGCTTCTTGACCACTACGACTGGTATTATTGCTTGCTGCTTGCTCATTAGCACCATCACTATCATTAGCTTGCACTTTCTGACGGACTGGCACTTCACGTTTGGTCGGGCGCAAATTTACAGAGCGCGTGCGTCTCGCACTCAAGTCTTTCACCGGATCAGGGCGCTCATAATTGTCGATGATACTGACGTAGCGATTGATCTCTTCAGGTAAGACACGCACATTGGCCGGCAGCCTAAAGTCAATCAATTTGGCAGCACCAACGGCCTCTTGCGGGCTGCTCATCAAACCATAAGTCAGCATATAACGGACTTGATTGTTGTCATCAAGGTAGCGAAAGTAGGAAAATTTCGCACGGTCTTCCCGACCTTCTAAATAACTGACGATCACCTCGTTTTCCGCAACATTCATGACCTGTACAGTCCATTTGCCTTTGTTAGCCAGCAGATAACGCTTGTCTTTAAACTCATCAGGATAACTGCGCAAATCACGAACGGTCGCATCAAAATTGATCGGCTGCACGTCCGTATCCAGCTCATGCAATGATTCAATGGCCAATGGCTGCTCAAGTTCGGTGCTCGTTGTTTGCGGCGCAGATATCGGCGCATTTTCAATCTTGGCACCCATCGCTGGCGTTTGACTAAACATCCAAACCAAAGCGGTGACGACGCCTAGCAACAGGGTCACCAACAACCAAATCAGTGCTTGACGGCGATATGATTGGCCAGCGTTACGAGTCGACGAGCTAGATGCTGCCATGAGGATGTCCTTGGTGAAATAGAGTTAAACGCTTTAAACCTGTGCTCATGCCAATACAGTAGTGACTAACAGCTCCATTGCAATGGTTCGCTTGCAAGGGTTTAGTGATATCACTAAATTTGACGTTCTGATGAGCTGTGCTGTGACAATACGTCAGTAAGAAGCTCAGCATCGAAATCATTGGTTAATACCGCGTCACCCAGTGATTTTAACAAAATAAGGCGGATTTGTCCGTGTTTCACTTTTTTATCATGCCCCATCAAGTCTAAAGCCGTCTGAACATCAATAGCAGGTGGAGTGATAGGTAAATTGGCCAATGTCAAAACGCGTTTAATACGAGCCACGTCTTCGCTCGTTAACCAGCCAATTTTTTGAGACAGCTCGGCTGCTTGTACCATACCAGCGGCAACCGCCTCACCATGCAGCCAATTACCATAGCCTTCGTGGGTTTCGATCACATGACCAAAGGTATGACCGAAGTTTAATAACGCCCGTACACCCGACTCTCTTTCATCTTGCGCCACGACATCGGCTTTGTATTGACAGCAGCGTTTGACCGCCTCGCCAAGTACTGCCAAATCTAACGCCATCATCGCTGGTAAATTGTGCTCAAGCCACGTTAAAAATTCCGCATCCATAATAAGTGCGTATTTAATGACCTCTGCAAGACCTGCTGATAGCTCACGTGCTGGTAAGGTTTTTAACGTACTCATCTCAGCAAGTACCATTTGCGGCTGCCAAAAAGCCCCAATCATGTTTTTACCTTGCGCGTGGTTGATGCCTGTTTTACCGCCCACGCTTGAGTCCACTTGCGACAACAGCGTGGTTGGAATTTGGATAAAATTGACCCCGCGCATAAAACTAGCCGCTGCAAACCCAGTCATATCACCAATGACGCCGCCACCGAGCGCTATCAATGTCACATCCCGATTGAAGTGCTCGGCCATTAACGCATCATAAATCTGATTGATACTCGTCTGATTCTTATACTGTTCGCCATCGGGGAGTATACAAACCTTGACGACGAACTGCTCTGCCAATGGCTTCTCTAGAGCGGTTAAGTACAGAGGTGCAACCGTGTCGTTAGTAACAATTAATACTTGTCGACCAGTAATATAGGGCATGACTTGCTGAGCCATAGTGCTTGATTCATTGCTACTTTGCTCAGTGCTACTTTGTTCAGTAATGACAATAGGATAATCATGACTGTGCGTGTGTACGGTTAAGCCATCATGAAATAGCGGCGTTGCCATGAAAGTCTCCTTAAGCATTTTTTAATGAGGTCATATTAGCTGACTGAGTATCGTTATACTTACATTCTATTCTTTTTTGCTATCAATCTTCTTGAGATTCTGGCGCTATAGAAGGCGTGTAAGAAAACGATTCGAGTTGCTGTAATAATTGATTAACCATATGACGAGGGTAGGTATGACCAGTAGGCATGATGATATGAGCCACTTGCCGATATAATGGATCGCGGGTGCGGTATAAACCTTGCAAGATTTTTCTAGGGTTGGGCTGTTGTAGTAAGGGTCGCGACTTATCTTTCGCCGTACGTGCCATTTGCACATCGACTGGTGCATTAAGATAAACCACGATACCGCGCTGCTTCAAGAACTCGCGGTTTTCCGCAGACATAACAGCACCACCACCCGTTGCCAAGACAATCTGCTTTTGTTGGCTCAGCTCATCGATAGCACGTGTCTCACGTTCACGAAAGCCCGCTTCACCTTCTTTAGCGAATATCCAAGCAATATCAGCACCCGTTTGCGACTCGATATACCAATCGCTGTCTACAAACGTCCGCCCCAACTGCTTGGCAAGCAATCGGCCAATTGTGGTCTTCCCCGCTCCCATCGGCCCTACTAAAAACACCGACGGTAATTCCTCCACCATAATACTCACTCAGCTAAATTAGGTATGATACAACGTCATTGATATTCTGGCTAGTAATGAGCCGTTAATATTGTTATATCAAACCCAAAAAACACGGTTGGCGGTGTCAAACTCGCTTAATTTACCAAATGTAGTACTTGCATTCGTTTTCCTTGTTACTTTGATTTTTGGGAGTAGTGTTAGTAAAATGTCGCTAATCTCAAAATTTACCCATAAAAAAGCAAGCACTAAGGCTTGCTTTTTTGCATTAATAACTGATAGTACACTTATTAATTTAAACGGCTAACACCATCGTTAATCAGTTTTGGTGTGACAAATATCAGTAGCTCTTCTTTAGAGTTACTACGTACGTCTTTACGGAAAGCTCGACCAACATACGGTAAATCACCTAAAAAGGGTACTTTAGACACCTCATTGGTGGTACGATTTTTAAAGACACCACCTAGCACGATGGTTTGACCATCTTCAACGATAACGTTGGTCGAGATTGAATCTTCAGCGATCGCTACCTGATTATTGATAATAGTCGGTGTGCCGTTAGTGATAACCAGTTGCAAGCCAATTTTACCGTCTGGTGTAATGTTCGGTGTCGCTTCTAAACTCAGTGCGGCTTCTTTAAAGCTGGTCGTGGTTGCCCCACTGGCCGATGCTTCTTGGTAAGGAATCTGCGTACCCGATGATACTTTGGCCGTTTGTTTGTCCGCTGTCAAAATCTTCGGTGTTGAGATGACCTCACCACGGTTGTCGGCTTGCAAGGCTGACAACTCAAGATCTAGCATCACATCGGACATACTCAGCAAACCAAAAGCGATACTACCCGCTGGATTGGCAACGCCTAAGTCAACGTTTAAGTTATCAGGACGGCTGATATCGTAAGAAGGATAGGAAACCGTTTGACCGTTAACTGTCGTCGTTTCAATATCAAAATCCTTCAAATCTGCCAAAGTCTGATTACTACCACCGACCAGTAGGCTACGGTTATTCGCCGCGCCATTCGATAGGATGCCCCAACGAACACCAATCTCTTTACTAAAGCTATCAGTCGCACTAACGATACGCGCTTCAATCATCACTTGACGAACCGGTATATCAATTTTGCTGATAAGCTTATGGATATTTTCGATACTATCCGCCACATCTTTGATAATCAGAGTATTAGTACGTTCGTCAACCGTGACCGTTCCACGATTAGATAATAAGGTATTATTGGCACTGGAATTGGCGTTGCCAGTATTGCTGCCACCAGATGAGCCACGACCTTTCGAGATAAGGGTTAACACATCTTGCGCTTTTGCGTAGCTTAAGCGAATATATTCGGTGCGGAGTGGTGCATAAGATTCAACCGCTTGCTGCGCTTCAAGCTCACGCGCTTCTTGTTCAGCAAGTTCCGTAGCAGGCGCGACTAAGATCACCCTACCATTCTCACGTTTGCCCAGATTTTTACTTTTTAGAATAATATCAAGCGCTTGATCCCAAGGTACGTTGATTAGGCGCAAAGTGATATTGCCTGCTACCGAATCACTAGCGACGATATTCATATCTGTGAACTGCGCTAAGATATCTAAGACACTACGGATTTCTACATCTTGGAATTCCATAGACAGCGCTTCACCACTATATACTCTCTCTTCTAGGGTTGGCTCTCGTAGCAGCTCAGGTTTGCTGATACTAACATTTAACTGGTTACCCGATTGATAAGCTTGATACTCATAGTCTTCAGTCATATTAATGGTAATGACCCCATTTTGACCTTGGTTTTTAGTATCAATACTATTTACGAGACCACTATTAATATTCAAGCGACGTAATAAATTTCTGGGCACCGTGCTGCCAGTCAAGCGTATGACCAGCTTGTTACCTTGGCGCTGCACATCCACCGGGATCGCTTCATTGGCAAGCGCAACACTGACATTACCGCCGCCGTTATTTGCTGCCGAAAAATTCACAGCCGTCAAACCATCATAGCTATATTGCTTACTAACTTGAGAAGCAGCAAGCTGTGGATTTAATAGCGGATTAACTCGCACGATCATCGTATCCGTCGGCACTTGGTTATTAATCACAGTCGTGCTGGTTGCCGTTGTTCTAACTGGGGCAACAGCTACACTACTGGTTTCTACAATCGGTGTAACTACTGCAGTCGTAGTAATGGCGTTATTGTCATTGAGTACGTCTTGAATCGGGTCATTGGTTATGACTGGACGACTGGGGTCAGTCAGGGTCAACAGTAGATCATTACCGTCAATCGCCGTCGTATAGTTGCCTGCTTGTTTAAGCCCAACAATCAGACGCGTGGTGTTGTCGCTGCTTAACGTAGTCACGTCGTTGACCATACCAATGTTGTATTCGCTAAAGCGACTGGCAAGCCCGTTTTGCACTTGCTCAAAATCCAACACCAAACGGCTAGGATCATCAAGCTGATAAGCGGCAGGTAATACCGGCAAGCCTGCAAACCCTAAACGCATTTGTGTCACTGCTGGTGCCGTCTGTACTACAGAGACATTGTCGATGCGCTGGGCAGCATGGGCGCTACTATTAACTGCTACCATGCCGATTGCCAATGCAGAGATGGCAAAAGCAGAAGAGACGCGGTTGCTCATCATCATTACCTTGTTATTGCGTACTGTCATTATTTATTCCTCAAAAAATCTGCCGACTTAACTTATAGGGGAGACCAACGACTGGGGCTTTTCAATAAACCCGGCGCGACTGTCTGGCACAATTTCAATCAAATTAATCTGAGTCGGCGTGATTTCAACAATACGGCCGTCATTTAATCCAAGATAATCACCTACTCTCACACTAGCCACTGAACCATCAGGACGTTGTACGAGTGCATATTGCTGACCTTCAGGCGAAATTACGACGCCGCGAAAAGTCAGCTGTGACAGCTCATATTGCTCAAGTGGTTCTTTGACTCTAGTGATATCAGGGCGTACGCCATCGATAGAGGTACTAGGACCTTGTACATTGACTAAGCTTGGTGGCAAAAACGGGCTGCGCTGCGTACTGGCACTATAGACAAAATCTTCTACCAGTTCAGCTTTTGGCGGTGGCTCGATAGGCTGCGCGGGCTGATTGCGAATATCTGTCATCGCTTGCTCTGCCATACCAATACGGTCACTACAACCTGTCATTGATAAAACAGCGGTGCTTAAAATCAGTAGCATGGGCAATTTTTGAATAGTCATTAGTTGCCTCCTGCAGCATCAGTTGTAGCAGCATCAGTCGCGACGGCTTCTTCACCTTCAGGTGCCGCCTCTTTTGAGCGATAGGTTTTGGTTTGTAATACCAAATTCAGCTCCGGCAACACATCCAAAGTAGGTTGTGGATTACTGACTTCAAAATCGTGCATGGTAATAATACGTGGTAAAGCAGCAAGTCCACTGAGAAAGCTACCAAACTGATGATATTCCCCTAACGCTGCAATGCGAATAGGCTGCTCAATAAAGAACTCATTTTCAATTTCAGGCTCTACAGAAATATCTTGGAAACGTATATTACTGCCAACGCCCGTCATATTGATACCCTCTACCAGCTCTGACACACGCGTGTCTTTTGGCAGTTGGTCAAGTAAGGTGTTAAACTCCGTTTCCATCTGGACAACCTGTGCTTGATAAGCCTTTAAATGACGCGCCCGTGATTCTTTTTCACGGTAGCTGTCAAGTAAGGTTTGCTGCTGACTTTCAGCTGCAGTAATCTCATCAATTTTGCTGCTAATCGGTAGCGCCCACGATAGCGCGGCTATCAGAGCAACAATAAATCCAATCACCGTTATCTTTACTGGAAGAGGCCAGCTGCCGTAGTTTTCAGAATCTAAAGACTCAAAACTGCGGCGAAACTCATTCAAGTCAAACTGTTTTTTAGGATTGACAGCCGTCTTTTTGGTTTTAATTAGGCTTTTTTTACGGCTAAGTTTCATAACTCACCTCCAAGCCCAGTAGTTGCATTAGCATCTGCAGGTACCGCCGTCTCTGATTGTACCTTGGTCGTTACGACAAACTGCACATAACTGTCTTCAGGATAAACAGGGCGTGGCTGTTCACCAGTCGTAACCGTTTCATTGAGCGCAGGTGCTGGTGCATAAGCGCTGATATTTTGCTGAATATTACTGACCGCTGAATTGCCCATCCATTTGCTGCTATCAAGATTACGAATCAAACTTGATACGACATTTGGATTGTCCGCAAGACCTGTCAAGGTAAGGGTGTCACCTTCACGTTTTAGATTATTTAGATAAAGCGCAGGAGGAATGGCTTTGGCCAAATCATCCCACAGGCGTACAGGGACGGGACGTCTACCTTGCAAATCTTGAATCACCTGCATACGCGATATGATATCTTCGCGGCGTTGCTCTAGGCTATCAATTTCAGTCAACGCTTTGTCTAAGCGGGCGTTCTCTTGCTCAATCAGGGCATTGGCATTGCGTTGTTCATCAAGCTCATTATTAAAATAGCTCCACGAAGCGAACGCTGCTAACAAGGCGAGTAAAGTTACCGCCACTACTAGGGTAAGAAATTCTTTGTTACGACGTTCGCGCTCTTCTTGCCGCCAGGGCAATAGATTAATACGAGCCATTAGTCGAAGCTCCTTAACGCAAGACCGCACGCGGCCATTAAACTCGGTGCATCAATGACCAACTGCTCATTATCAATGTGCGGCGCAATGGTCATATTGGTAAATGGATTGGCGATACTGACCGTCACACCCAGTTTTTGTTGCGCCATACCAGCAAGACCGGCAATAGAGCTACTACCACCGGCGAGCACGATATGATCAATACTGCTGTATTGGCTCGAGGAAAAGTAAAACTGTAGGGAGCGGGTGATTTGTTGGATGGTATTTTCTATAAAAGGAGTCAACACATCAGGATAATAGTCATCTGGCAAGGTACGTTCACGTTTGCTGATATTTGCTTCTTCAGCTGATAGTCCATAGCGATTTTGTATCGCCTCTGTGAGTTGAGAGCCCCCAAACAATTGCTCGCGACTATAGATAAACTCACCATTCTTAGCAATATATAAAGTGGTTTGATTATGACCGATGTCGACCAAAGCGACCAATTCTGGCATGTTTGGTAGGTTATCCGCCATTAGGCCAAAAGCGCGTTCGATAGCATGGGTTTCAATATCCATTACCTTGGTTTGCAGGCCCCCAAAGGTCAAAGCATCTACTCTTTGGTCAACATTTTCCGAGCGTGAGGCCGCAAGCAGTACTTGCACCATCTCATCATTGATCAAAGACGGGCCCAAGACTTCAAAGTCCAAATTGACATCTTCTAATGGATAAGGCACATATTGATCCGCATCCAAACGAATTTGTGCTTCGCGCTCGACATCGTTTAGCACCATATCCATATCAATGATTTTGGTAATTACTGCTGAGCCTGAGACGGCGGCAGCGGCGTCGCTGCCAGCTACCTGACAGCGTCTCGCCAAACCAGCTATAATGTTACCCACTGCCTCAGTATCTACAATGAGTTTGTCGACGACTACGCCTTCCGGTAGTCTTTCAATACCATAGGATTTCAGATGAAATATCCCTTGTTGGCGCTGTATGTCGACCAATTTGACTGAAGTGGCACAGATATCTATGCCAATCAAATGTCGACTTTTGGAAGTAAATAGCCTCACAAACTCTATACCTTATATTAAATGTACAATCTGATAGTTATTTGTAATAATTTAGTACAATACTTTACTTACCAGATAGATTCAAGCATTTAAATAAGTTATTAAGGGTAGCTTACACATTTATTATGACCTACCTATTTTGTTCAAGGTATAATAGTCTATCTGTTGCGAATTTTAATTGATAAGTCTGATTATGACCAAAAAAAATGCTACCGTTCGTCTCATTCACTTTTTGGTGGGGCTTTTCATTGCCTGCTTAGCGTTAGCGCTTATTTTAGCGCTGGCCGTGCCTATTGGCTTCTATGGTATGGCGATGTATTTATCGCCCACCCTACCTAGTATTCAAGAAATCAAAACTGCCAATTTAGAGATGCCCTTACAGATCTATAGTAGTGATGACAAATTAATCGGTCAGTATGGTAACCGTCTCTCGCTACCGGTTACTTTTGATGAAATCCCTGAAGATCTTACTCATGCTTTTTTAGCAGCAGAAGACGCGGCATTCTTTCAGCACAGTGGTATTAGTATTAAAGGTCTTGGTCGCGCGGTCACCGAAGTGGTGACTGATGATGACAGCCAAACTGGTGGCTCTACCATTACTATGCAGGTTGCCAAAAACTACTTTCTCAGCCCAGAGCGCACCTTAAATCGTAAACTGACGGAATTGTTTTTAGCTCGCAAAATTGAAGACGAGCTCAGCAAAAACGATATTTTGACTCTTTATGTCAATAAAATTTATCTCGGCGAAGGTGCTTATGGTATCCGCGCCGCTGCCAAAAAATATTACAGTAAATCTTTAGAGCATCTCTCTATCGCTGAGATGGCCATGTTAGCAGGTCTGCCAAAAGCCCCCTCTAAATACAATCCAGTTGCTAATCCTAGCCGCGCTCTTACTCGCCGTAATTGGATCATTGGTCGTATGCTTGAGCTTGGCTATATCAGCAAAGCGCAACACGATGAAGCGGTAAGCTCACCGGTAGCTATCAATTTATACCAAGAAAAGCTAGACGTTAATATGCCGTATCTGGCAGAAATGACTCGCTCTACCTTGGTTGAGCGTTATGGTGAGCAAGTCATGAATGGTGGCTGGCGTGTGCGTCTTACTGTTGATAGCAAAGCCCAGACCGATGCAGAAGCTGCCGTGCTGACAGGTCTAGTAGCTTATGATCATCGTCATGGCTGGCGCGGTGCGGAAGCCAATGATGAGCCACTTGAGAATTTCCGTCGTTACAGCAACATGTCCCCTGCCAAAGTTACCAAGGTTAATTCGCGTAGTTTCGAGGCAACCATGCCATCAGGTGAAAGCGTGACCGTTAACTGGTCAGGCATGAGCTGGGCACGCAAATATTTTTCAGCCAATCGTATTGGTTATTATCCGAGTAACGCCGGACAAATTGTTAATAAAAATGACATCGTTCGTCTGATACCGACAACTAATGGTAATTGGCAACTGGCGCAAGTACCTAAGGTGCAAGGCAGTTTGGTTTCGTTAAATCCTGAAACGGGTGCAGTTAATGCCTTGGTCGGTGGTTTTGACTTTAACCACAGCAAATTCAACCGCGCTCTGCAAGGGTGGCGTCAACCGGGCTCAACGATTAAGCCGCTGGTCTATACCACTGCTTTAGAAAAAGGCTACCGTCCAGACAGCATTGTCTCGGATCGACCCATTCAAGTAGGCGATTGGAAACCTAAAAACTCCGATCAACGTTTCTTAGGTGACATCACCTTACGCCGTGGCTTATATCTATCACGCAACTTGGTATCCATTCGCTTATTACAGGCGATTGGTATCTCTGACGCCCGTAACCTATTAGATGAATTTGGTCTTGATAAAGAAAAGCTACCGACGACCTTATCGCTGGCATTGGGTGCAGGACAAGCAACACCATTACAAATGGCAACCGCCTACTCTACCTTCGCTAATGGCGGTCATCGCATTCAGCCTTACTTTATCGAACAAATCTATAATTATGACAACAAGCTATTATTCCAAGCCAATCCGCAGCAAGCTTGTGCTTTATGCTTTAACGAACAACTGGAAGATGCTAATAAAAAGCTGCTTGAAGATTATCAGGCAAAAATAGAAAAAGAGAATGAAGCGCTTGCTGCTAAAAAACAGGAAAAGGCTAACACTAAAGACAAAGCATCAGAGAATGGATCAGCTGCTGAGCTAAATGCAGAAAATAGTGACAATACGGTAAAAGATGAAAAGGCGCTTGATTTAAATGTTTATGATGCAAGTCCAGCTTCAGATCGCTTAAAAGCGCCTGTTGTGCAGTACGTTATGGCAACGCAAGCACCACGTATTTTAAAGCCAAGAGTGGCTTATGATATGGCTGATATCTTACGTGATGTGGTACAACGCGGTACAGCCGTTCGGGCAAAAGCCTTAGGACGCAACGATATCGGTGGTAAGACCGGTACGACTAACGATGCGAAAGATGCTTGGTTTGCCGGATTCCATCCGACCAACGCGACCGTCGTATGGATGGGTTTTGATCAACCATCGACCCTTGGTCGCCGTGAGTATGGTGGTGTGGCAGCATTACCTGTGTGGATGGACTTTATGAGAGCCCAGCTTAAAGGTGTACCCAATCAATGGGTCTCCGTTAATAACCGTGCCAAATCTAAAAAGCAAAAACAACAAATTATAGAAATGACGGATGATGGCACTATTGCTAGCGAAGACGAGGATACTGATGTCAGTACTTCAGCCAACAAACCTGTCAAGACCAAAGCGCAGCAACGTAAGGCACCAGAACCTGAGCCGGTTGAAGAAGCAGAGCGTGCGCCCGTGGCAAAACCAAATAATAGTAACAATGATAGCGTGCCACAAAACCCGCTGTCGGTCACTCCTGTGGAGCGTATGCCGCCCATGCCAGAGTAAAACCTTTGTCATGATAATGGCTATTTAACGTTAAAAGGCTGGTTCAGCAATCACTGAGCCAGTCTTTTTTTATTTTAAAACCATGCTCTCAAAGCTGTTCTTTTAAAACTTTGCTTATAAAATCAGTTAAGTCCTACCTTGCTAAAACTCAACCATACCAGCACGCAACTGCTCAATCAGCTCAAGAAACTGTTGGCGCCATTCACGTATGGTTGCCTCATCTGGTAACCATTGGTTCGATAAAGTAACGACATTGACGATAAGATCTTTTGGTTCTATCTCAACCGTATTAACATTTTCAGCTGTCGAATTATCGGGTAATACGGCATACAGGCAACGTTGGTAAGCCCGCTCTACATTGGCCAAAAAGCCATGTTGTTGTAACTGCTGCAAGCGTTGAATTTCAGGCGACACTTGGGTACGTTCGCTCAGCGCTTGCTCGATATCTGCCAAGGTTGGGGCAGTCATATTTAGGCTATAAAAATGACCAAGCTCTTGGATAAAGGCTAAAAAACTGCCGTATAAATGAAAAATAGCAGTCTCACAGTGTGCTTGGTATAACTGCTTATCGTTGGTACTTCCTGCCGCTTGGCAAGATAGACGACAAAAATACAGCTTTTGGTTGGTTCGATCTGCTTGATATTTGGCAACGCGCGTTTTACCTGCCATGCTTTAATTATCCTTGTGTTAGAGGGTCAGTATTCACAAAGAATACGCTATTTTTCCAGTTTACTATTTTCTAAGAGATATTTCTGAAAAAATTTATTTTCATTATATGACTTTCAAGTATTTGCTTTTCTCTGATGCTTCTATATTTCAACGCATAAAAAAGCCAGCGACTGGGCTGGCTTTTTTATTTTTATTCAAAAGTTAACAGCAGACGCTTAGTTGTCTTGATTTAGCTCTTGAGCAAAGGCTTCGTCAAAGCTAGCAAAGTCTTTACTATCAGTGCTTGCTGTCATGTCAAACGCTGCATTTAAGTCTTTGTCTTGTAGCTTCTGATCTGCTTTCTCTTTGCGTGCTTTATGATAAGCAAGACCAGTACCAGCAGGTATCAAACGACCAACAACAACGTTTTCTTTCAGACCACGTAACTCATCGACTTTACCAGTGACGGCAGCAGCTGTTAGGACACGAGTAGTCTCCTGGAATGATGCTGCTGAGATAAAGCTTTCCGTTGCCAAGCTGGCTTTAGTGATACCCAGTAATTGACGCTCAAACTGTACTGGGAATTTATCTTCCGCTTCTAGTTTGGCATTCAATGCTTTGATATCAGCGTACTCGACCTGATCACCTTTGAAGTGACTTGAATCGCCGCCATCAGTAATTTCAACTTTACGTAGCATCTGACGAATAATAACTTCGATGTGCTTATCGTTAATTTTTACACCCTGCAAGCGATAAACGTCCTGTACTTCGTTTACGATATAATCAGCAAGCGCCGTTTGACCTTTCAGACGTAAGATATCGTGCGGGTTTTGTGGACCATCAGCGATAACTTCACCACGAGCAACTGTTTCATTTTCGAAGACGTTAATTTGACGCCATTTCGGGATCAGCTCTTCATGAACCTCACCATCTTCATTGGTGATAATGAAGCGGTTTTTACCTTTGGTTTCTTTACCGAAGCTAACCACACCACTCATTTCAGCCATAATCGCATGGTCTTTTGGACGCCGTGCTTCGAACAAGTCAGCAACACGTGGTAGACCACCGGTAATGTCTTTAGTACCTGAAGACGCTTGCGGTACACGGCCTAGAATCGATCCCGCTGCTACTTTTTCACCGTCGCTCACGCGAATGATGGTTTCAGCAGGTAAGAAGTAAACCACTTCTTTACCTTCGTCAGTGTTCAAGATAATCGCTGGACGTAAGTCTTTGGCTGAGCTTGAACGGTCACGAGTGGCTAGAATCTCAAATGAGCTCATACCCGTCGCATCATCAACCTTCACAGTCGCCGTCATACCATCAGTGATATCACTGAAGCGTGCAGTACCTGCGAATTCAGTGATAATTGGATGCGTGTGCGGATCCCATTTAGCGATGGTTTGACCACCTTCGACCTGATCTTCGTGTTTGACAAGAACGCTTGAACCATAAGGAACTTTATAACGCTCACGCTCACGACCAAGTTCATCGGTCAACGCAATTTCAGCAGAACGCGATACGATAACTAGGTGACCGTCTGTATGCTGAACCGTTTTCATGTTTTCGAAATGCGCTTGACCAGCATTACGTACAGAGATGCTGTTGTCCACTGATGCTGAGCTTGCTGCCCCGCCCACGTGGAACGTACGCATGGTTAACTGAGTACCTGGCTCACCGATAGACTGCGCCGCCATAACACCGACAGACTCGCCGATATTGACTTTATGACCACGGGCAAGGTCACGACCATAACACTGTGAACAAACGCCATGTTCGATATCACAGGTAATAACTGAGCGTACCCAGATATCATCGATTGCGTTTTCGTCAAGCACATTGACCCAATGCTCATCGATCAACGTACCCGCTGGAATTAATACCTTATCGGCATCATCGTTATACGTCACATCACGAGCCGTCACACGACCAAGTACTAGCTCACCGAGTTTCTCGATGATCTCACCACCTTGAATATGCGGCTTCATGAGCAAGCCTTGCTCAGTACCACAGTCATCACTGGTAATGACCAAATCTTGTGCCACATCAACCAAACGACGAGTCAGGTAACCCGAGTTAGCGGTTTTCAATGCGGTATCTGCTAGACCTTTACGCGCACCATGCGTAGAGATAAAGTACTGAAGTACGGTCAAACCTTCACGGAAGTTGGCTTTAATCGGGGTCTCAATAATTGAGCCATCTGGTTTCGCCATCAGACCACGCATACCAGCCAACTGACGAATCTGCGCCGCACTACCACGAGCACCCGAATCTGACATGATAAAGATAGAGTTAAATGACTTCTGCTCTTCTTCTTCACCTTGGGCGTTGATCACTTTATCCGTTGCCAAGTTATCCATCATCGCTTTCGCGACTTTGTCATTGGTACGTGACCAGATGTCGACCACTTTGTTATAACGCTCACCAGCGGTCACAAAACCTTGCTCGAACTGATCTTCAATCTCGCGCACTTCGCCTTCAGCAACTTCGATAATTTGCTTTTTGCTTGGCGGAATAACCATGTCATCCAAACCGATAGACACACCAGATAGCGTTGCTTGCGCAAAACCTAGATACATCAATTGGTCAGCAAACATAACACTGTCTTTAACACCTACTTTACGATAGCAAGAGTTGATCAATTTAGAGATGTTTTTCTTCGTCATCTCTTGGTTACACTCATCAAACGTCATACCTTTAGGCATGATGTTCCAGATAAGCAAACGGCCAGCAACCGTGTCTTTGATACTGATCTCTTTGGTCTCGTTGCCTTCTTCATCAAAATGCGTTTCAGTCACACGAACTTTAATTTTGGCGTTCACATGTAAATCGTTTGAGCCAATCGCACGCAATGCTTCATTGACCGTGGCAAAAATCATGCCTTCGCCTTTGGCATTTACTGATGAACGGCTAATATAATACAAACCAAGTACCACATCCTGTGACGGTACGATGATTGGATCACCGTTCGCAGGCGACAAGATATTGTTGGTCGACATCATCAAAGCACGTGACTCAAGCTGAGCTTCTAGCGTCAATGGCACGTGAACTGCCATTTGGTCACCATCGAAATCGGCGTTGAATGCGGTACAAACGAGTGGATGCAGCTGGATGGCTTTACCTTCGATTAGTACTGGCTCGAACGCTTGTAGACCCAAACGGTGAAGCGTTGGTGCACGGTTCAAGAGCACTGGATGCTCACGGATAACCATGGCCAACATATCCCACACTTGCGGTTCTTCACGCTCAACCATCTTTTTAGCAGCTTTAATCGTCGTTGCCAAACCATGAGACAATAGTTTGTTATAAGTAAATGGCTTGAATAGCTCAAGTGCCATCTTCTTCGGTAGACCACACTGATGTAGACGTAGCGTAGGGCCGACAACGATGACCGAACGGCCAGAATAATCGACACGCTTACCCAATAAGTTTTGACGGAAACGACCTTGCTTACCTTTGATCATATCTGCCAAAGATTTCAATGGACGCTTATTACTACCGGTAATCGCACGACCGCGACGACCATTATCGAGTAGCGCATCGACTGATTCTTGCAACATACGTTTTTCGTTACGCACGATGATATCAGGGGCGCTTAGCTCTAATAGACGCTTAAGACGGTTATTACGGTTGATGACGCGGCGATATAAATCGTTTAGATCTGATGTCGCAAAACGGCCGCCTTCTAGTGGTACTAGCGGGCGCAAGTCTGGTGGTAAGACTGGTAAGATATTCATTACCATCCACTCAGGCTTGTTATTAGAATCACGGAATGCTTCTAATAGCTTAAGACGCTTAGACATCTTTTTAAGCTTAGTTTCAGAACCTGTTTGTGGAATCGCTTCACGCAGCTCATCGATTTCTAAATCTAAATCGATGTCTTTTAATAGGTCTTGAACGGCTTCTGCACCCATTTTGGCTGTGAACTCATCACCAAACTCTTCAAGTGCTCTGTAATAATCTTCATCATCAAGCAATTGATACTTCTCTAGAGAAGTCAGACCAGGTTCTGTGACAATATAGCTTTCAAAATAAAGCACACGCTCAATATCACGCAGCGTCATGTCTAACAATAGACCGATGCGGCTTGGTAATGATTTTAAGAACCAAATATGCGCCACAGGACTGGCTAGGTCGATATGACCCATGCGGTCGCGACGAACTTTGGCGGTCGTGACTTCAACGCCACATTTTTCACAGATAACGCCTTGGAATTTACGGCGTTTGTACTTACCACATAGACATTCAAAGTCTTTTACTGGGCCAAATATTTTGGCACAAAAGAGACCATCACGCTCAGGTTTAAATGTACGATAGTTAATGGTTTCAGGCTTTTTCACTTCACCATGCGACCATGACTTGATCACATCAGGTGAGGCCAACGTAATTTGGATGCTATCAAACTCTTGATTACCGTTGCCGGTAGGGCTTTGCATGATATCGAGTAAATCTTTCAAGTTGCTTCTCCGTTATCTTTATAATCATCTGATGGCGTGCTATTGACGCAAATAAGATGAATGAAGGCAATGAATAGGGTTGAGACAAATCACTAAAAGCAGCAGCTATCCGCGTACTGCTTCTAGATTGACCACTAAGAATAATAATTAACTAAAGCTATGTTAAAGGTAGCTTCTGTCAGCCGTGCTTAATGGGTTTGCTTTAACTCAATATTGATACCCAGTGATTTGATTTCTTTGGTCAAGACGTTAAACGATTCAGGCATACCTGGATCCATATATTGCTCACCATCGACGATGTTTTTGTACATACGGGTACGGCCTTCAACGTCATCCGACTTCACCGTTAGCATTTCTTGCAAGGTATAAGTCGCGCCATATGCTTCTAGTGCCCAAACTTCCATCTCACCGAAGCGCTGACCACCAAACTGTGCTTTACCACCGAGTGGCTGCTGCGTTACTAGTGAGTAAGAACCGGTAGAACGTGCATGCATTTTGTCATCAACCAAATGGTTAAGTTTCAGCATATACATATAACCGACCGTTACTTGACGATCAAACTTCTGACCGGTACGACCATCATACAATGTCTGCTGACCGTTTCTAGCTAGACCAGCAAGCTCTAGCAAGTCTTTGACTTGATGCTCATGCGCACCATCAAATACTGCTGTGCCCATCGGTACACCGCCACGCAAGTTGTCTGCCAATGCCATGATATCGTCGTCAGACAAGCTATCAAGATCGACTTGCTCGCCGCCCACTTTGTTATAAATTTGGTCTAAGAATTCACGTAAGTCTTTCATCGCAGCTTGTGCTTTCAGCATGCCATCAATCTTCTCACCCAAACCTTTCGCCGCCATACCCAAATGCGTCTCTAGCACCTGACCGATGTTCATACGCGATGGAACACCAAGTGGGTTCAGTACAATGTCAACTGTGTTGCCATGCTCGTCATAAGGCATGTCTTCAACCGGCATAATGCGCGATACAACACCTTTGTTACCATGACGACCAGCCATCTTATCACCAGGCTGAATACGACGCTTAACCGCTAGATATACCTTAACAATTTTTTGTACGCCATGTTGCAAGTCGTCACCAGCGGTCAATTTGCGTTTTTTCTCAGCAAATTTAACATCGATATCTTTTTGCTTATCGACTAAGTAATCGGCAATCTGCGTGAGACGCTCAGAGATTTCTTCTTCAACCGGCTGGATATCAAGCAAGGTCTCAAGGCTCATGTCTTTCATATCAGCCAATGCCATAACCGTACCGGCTTTTAGACCCGAACCACCACTGACTTTTTGGCCATCTAATAGATTACCAATACGACCACGTGCTGCTTCTTCAAAGATACGTAGCTCTTCTTTTAAATCTTTACGATAGCTATCAAGCTGCGATTTTTCAATCGCTCTTGCGCGCGCATCTTTTTCGACGCCATCACGGGTAAAGACCTGTACGTCGATGACCGTACCTTTGCTTGATGTTGGAACACGCAATGAGGTGTCTTTCACATCAGCCGCTTTTTCACCAAAGATAGCCCGTAGTAATTTCTCTTCTGGCGTCAGTTGCGTCTCACCTTTTGGCGTGACTTTACCAACTAAAATATCACCAGCGTCCACTTCAGCACCGATATAAACGATACCAGCTTCATCAAGACTTGATAGCGCCGCTTCACCAACGTTTGGAATATCCGCAGTGATCTCTTCTGTGCCAAGCTTGGTATCACGTGCCACACACGTCAATTCTTGAATATGAATCGTGGTGAAACGATCTTCTTTTACCACTTTTTCAGATAACAAGATCGAATCTTCGAAGTTGTAACCATTCCACGGCATAAATGCGATGCGAATGTTCTGACCCAATGCAAGCTCACCAAGATCCGTAGAAGGACCATCAGCTAAGATATCACCTACAGCAATAGCATCACCTTGGTTGACGATGACGCGTTGGTTGATACACGTGTTTTGGTTTGAGCGCGTGTATTTAACGAGGTTATAGATATCAATACCGGCTTCGCCAGCGATCATCTCATCTTCATTCACACGAACAACGACACGTGAGGCATCAACGTCTTCGATCACACCGCCACGCTTAGCGATGACACAAACACCAGAATCACGCGCAACGTGACGCTCCATACCCGTACCTACTAACGGCTTATCAGCACGTAGCGTAGGAACAGCCTGACGCTGCATGTTCGAACCCATCAAGGCACGGTTAGCATCATCATGCTCTAGGAACGGAATCAAACCTGCTGCGACCGATACGACCTGACTTGGCGACACATCCATATGCGTCACTTTTTCTGGCGGCATGCGGACGAATTCACCGTAGCTACGCACACTGACCATTTCATCAGATAATGCGCCTTCTGCGGTTACTGGTGAATCAGCCTGTGCAATGACCGTACCTACTTCTTCAATCGCTGATAGATACTCAATAACGTCCGTTACTTTACCATCAACCACACGGCGATAAGGCGTTTCTAAGAAGCCAAAGCTGTTGGTCTTTGCAAAGGTCGCTAATGAGTTAATCAAACCAATGTTTGGACCTTCAGGAGTCTCAATCGGACATACACGGCCATAATGGGTATCATGTACGTCACGTACTTCAAAGCCTGCACGTTCACGGGTCAGACCACCGGGCCCTAATGCAGATACGCGACGTTTATGGGTCACTTCTGACAACGGGTTATTCTGATCCATAAACTGTGACAACTGACTTGAACCAAAGAATTCTTTTACCGCAGCCGCTACTGGCTTTGAGTTAATCAAATCTTGTGGCGACAAGTTATCAGATTCCGCCGAGCTTAAACGCTCTTTGACCGCACGCTCAACACGTACTAAACCAACACGGAATTGGTTTTCTGCCATTTCGCCTACTGAACGAATACGGCGGTTACCTAGATGGTCAATATCATCGACTTCGCCGCGACCATTACGAATTTCAATCAATTCTTTTAGGACGTTAACGATATCGGCATTGGTTAATACGCTACGTTCACGCTGAATATCAGCATCATCGGTATCTACAAAATCAAGACCAAGACGGCGGTTGAACTTCATACGACCGACATTAGATAAATCATAACGATCAGCGTTAAAGAACATACTATCAAATAGCTTCTCAGCGGTCTCAACCGTTGGTGGCTCACCTGGACGCATGACTTTATAGATCTCAATCAATGCTTCTTCACGGCTTGAGGTGCTATCTGCACGTAGCGTATCGGCAATATAACTGCCTTGATCGATATCATTGGTGAACAGAATGCTGAACTCTTTGATAGACTCACTGGCTTCAAACGCGCTTAATTTAACCAATAATTCATGGTCAATTAACGTATTGGCTTTGGCAATAACTTCATCGTTAACGACGATGTCTTCGGCCAAGATACGCTCATATAAGTACTCATCAGGGATAGAGATTTTAGTCATACCCGCTTCTTCAAGCTGACGGATACGGCGGGCGTTGATACGCTTGCCTTGCTCTACAATAACCTCACCTTCAGGTGATACGATGTCGAACTGTGCCATCTCACCACGTAAGCGGTCAGCAACCAGATCAATCTCAAACTGCTCTTCGCCCTTATAAACGGCTACTTTATCAAAGAACAAATCTAAGATTTCAGAGGTACTCAAACCCAATGCACGAAGAATAATAGACGCTAATAGCTTACGACGACGGTCAATACGAGCAAAGACTAGATCTTTGGCATCGAATTCAAAGTCAAGCCATGAACCACGGTAAGGGATAATACGGGCGTTATATAGCACTTTACCGCTTGAATGTGACTTACCTTTATCATGATCAAAGAAAACGCCAGGAGAGCGATGCAGCTGAGACACGATAACTCGCTCAGTACCATTAATAATAAAGGTACCATTTTGGGTCATCAAAGGCATCTCGCCCATATAGACGCTTTGCTCACGGATATCTTTGATTGCCGCTTTGCTGTCTTTGTCTTTGCTGTCTTTATCTTTGATAATCAGACGGATTTTGACACGCATAGGCGCTGCAAACGTTGAGCCACGCAGGATACACTCACGCTCGTCAAATTCAGGTGTACCTAAGTAATATTCAACGAATTGTAGCTCTGCGTTACCAGAGTGACTCTCAATTGGGAAAATAGAGGAATACGCAGCTTGCAAGCCACTATTCTCACGAGCTTTTGGTTTTTTATGCTCTTGCAAAAATTGCTCGTAGGAATCTACTTGAATAGACAGCAAATAGGGAATGTCCATCACAGTGGGCAATTCAGCAAAACTTTTGCGAATACGCTTTTTTTCAGTATAAGAATATGCCATCGAGAGTCCTTACAGTAAACGTGGAAACGAATTGAAAGCGTGGCCAGCTTGCATCAATACTATTTAATATTAATATTATGCAAACTTGACAACGTAAACGATAATATAAAACGGGTGTTAATACTTAGCTAGTGACTGTTTATCCATTAGTACAGGTGATACAGTGGTATGTGCTTCAGCAGTGCGTCACTATGACACTGTATTCAATCTTATAACTGCCTTTAATCTCACAAGTTGCTCTAATCTTATAATCGGTATCTATGACACTGTATTCAATCTTATAACTGCCTTTAATCTCACAAGTTGCTCTAATCTTATAATCGGTATCTAAGCCACTCTATATGATGCCTTAGAACGACAATTTCAATATCAGCCAATCTATATTCAATTGCCTAAAAGGCCAAATTTACCAATATTCTTGAGAAGAAATAACTTCTATTCGAGTCATGCTAAACCACTTGCTATCAAAATCAATATCGTCGCTAATATCTACCGTCTATGAGCCTACCTACTGACAGTAAAACCATGCTAAATGGACAACCTAAGATCAACAGCTTTTCAGGATTAATAATTGGGGTAGCTATAACTTTTAGAATCAGTATAAACTATAGTGTTAATGGGAAAGCATGCAGACACAAAAAAATGCCAAACATCTATGGACGTTTAGCTGATATTAACTGATTTCAAAAACTGGTATGTGTGCTTGCACTGTGTTTATTTGCATAGCTATCGTCTGTCCTTTTGATGGGTATCCACCGTGATGTTGCATACGACTGTTGGCAGACACAAAAGGTCAAGCTACGAATTATAATAAAAAAAAGCTGGCAATGCAAGGCATTACCAGCTTTTTTTGTACAACACTAAGATAAGCTCAGCTTATTTTAGTTCAACAGTTGCACCAGCTTCTTCAAGTTTCTTTTTCAACTCTTCAGCTTCAGCTTTAGATGCGCCTTCTTTGATTGGAGCTGGAGCGCTTTCAACCAAATCTTTCGCTTCTTTTAGGCCAAGACCAGTTGCTTCACGTACGGCTTTAATTACGCCAACTTTCTTCTCGCCAAAGCTAGCAAGAACTACGTCAAATTCGTCTTTTTCTTCAGCAGCAGCAGCAGCAGGACCAGCAGCAGCAGGTGCAGCAGCAACAGCAGCTGTTACGCCGAATTTTTCTTCCATGTCGCTGATTAATTCAACGATATCCATTACTGACATTTCAGCGATTGCATTTAACACGTCATCTTTAGATAGTGCCATGAGAACTCTCCGTTATCTGATAAAAATTAATTGATTCTAATATCGCTTTGATTGATTGCCGAATGTGGCAATAAAATTCAACCAAAATTAGCGATGTTAAAGTTACGTTAAAACAAGCAATTAAGCAGCTTCTTTTGCGTCTTTGATTGCCGCTACAGTGCGAACGAACTTGCCAGGAACAGCGTTCATAGTCTGGACAAGCTTGGTCACTGGTGCATTCATAGTAGCCATCAAGATAGAGATTGCTTCGTCGCGAGTTGGTAGCTTCGATACGCGCTCTAGCTCTTCTGGACCATAAACTTCACCACCGACTGATACTAATTTGGTCTCTAAAGCTTTGTTATCTTTGCTAAAGTCGAAAACGACTCGTGCTGCAGATCCCAAATCTTCCATAGAGAAAGCCAAAAGTAGTGGACCAGTCATACGGTCTGACATGCTCTCAAACTTAGTGCCTTCAAAAGCGCGTTTTGCAAGGGTATTTTTTACCACTTTCAAAACAACACCTTTATCACGAGCTTGTTCGCGAAGCTGAGTAAGCTTAGCAACGCCAATTCCGTGATACTCGGCAGCTACTGCTGAGTAAGCATTAGCAGCAACTTCAGACACTTCAGCCACAACTTGTTGTTTTTGCTCTAGCGTTAATGCCATAAGTTGACTCCTTTAATCTTATCAATCTAATTCATACTAAGATTGACTTGATACGACACGTTATTTATAAATTCTATAAAGAATTCACTCATAACGACTGATTACGGCACCGTTATCAGAATGACATCAAGTGATAGGTTGCCCTATCGGCTCTTATCAACAACTGGGTGGGTCACCGTCTGCGTAGGACAACTGAGATTTTCATCTGTCGTCGATTAACAAAAGCAGCTCGTTGCTATTATTAATAATCCGAAGATTAAAACTAATAACGCGAAACCGCTTTCTACCTACGGTCTTAGACAGCATAGCGTTTGCTACGCTGACCTAATTCTTTAAAATAGTGTGTTCATGCTTCAAAACTGTTGAATCATGAGTAATTCTTTATGCAGTAAAATTATTTAGCAACACGATATGGAACAGGATCAATCGTGATACCTGGGCCCATGGTGCTAGACAAGGTGATTTTCTTAATGAAAGTACCTTTAGACGTAGCAGGCTTAGCGCGTTTTAGATCAGATAGCAATGCTTGAGCGTTTTCTATAACTTGCTCAGCAGTAAAGCCAACTTGACCGATAGTGGTATGGATAATACCCGCTTTATCAACACGATACTGTGCTTGACCCGCTTTCGCATTAGCCACAGCTTCAGCAACGTTAGGCGTTACCGTACCAACTTTTGGGTTAGGCATTAGACCACGTGGGCCTAGGATAGTACCTAACTGACCGACGACACGCATCGCATCAGGAGCCGCGATGACCACGTCAAAGTCCATGTTACCGGCTTTGATTTGATCCGCTAAATCATCCATACCAACGATGTCAGCACCCGCTTCTTTAGCGGCTTCAGCAGCAGCACCTTGAGCAAATACCGCAACGCGTTTGGTTTTACCAGTACCAGCAGGTAGGTTGGTAGCGCCACGAACGACTTGGTCAGATTTACGTGGGTCAACGCCCAAGTTTACTGCGATGTCGATAGACTCTTTGAATTTAAGAGCTGGCAAATCGTTTAGGATTTGAACCGCTTCTTCAAGAGTGTATAACTTTTCGTTTTCTACACGCTCAGCAATTAATTTTTGACGCTTAGTAAGTTTACTCATTTACACACCCTCCACGGTAATACCCATTGAACGTGCAGTACCAGCGATGGTACGAACAGCAGCATCAAGATCAGCAGCCGTTAAATCTGCGTCTTTAGTCTTAACGATGTCTTCTAACTGAGCACGGTCCACTTTACCGACTTTAGCGGTGTTTGGTGTACCAGAACCTTTAGCGATACCAGCAGCCTTACGTAGTAAGTATGCCGCTGGTGGTGACTTCATGATGAAGGTAAAAGACTTATCGCTGTATACAGTGATCTCAGTAGGAATCGGTAGACCCGGCTCTTGATTTGAGGTCGCAGCGTTAAATTCTTTACAGAACGCCATGATGTTCACGCCTTTTTGACCCAATGCTGGACCAATCGGTGGTGAAGGGTTTGCTTTGCCTGCAGGCACTTGCAGTTTGATGTAACCATCAATCTTCTTAGCCATGAGATACTCTCCTTTATGGGTAATAGCGCCAAATCAATACGGTATAACCCTTATTGACTAACAGCTCCCCGGTTGATAAATTTTTTGCAGGTTTAGTCTAATTTTTCAACTTTACTAAACTCAAGCTCAACCTGAGTCGGTCGATTAAATACGTTTACTGTTAAATGCAATTTAGACTTCTCATAATCCACCTTTTCAACCAACCCTTTAAAGTCAGTAAATGGACCATCGATAACCAACAACTCCTCCCCTGGCTCAAATAGCGTCTTAGGACGTGGGTCAGTTTCAGTCTGATTCAAACGGTTTAGAATGCGATCGGCTTCTACTTGCGTAATAGGCGCTGGCGTCTCAGGTGTACCACCAATGAAACCCATAATACGTGGACAGTCTTTTACGATGTGCCAAGTATTGTCGTTCATCTCCATTTGGATCAATACATATCCTGGAAAAAACTTACGCTCGCTCTTACGCTTTTTGCCGTCTTTCATTTCGACGACTTCTTCCGTAGGCACCAATACATCACCGAATGACTCAGCAAAGTCACTACGATTGATACGATCAGTTAATGAACGTTGTACTTGTTTTTCATATCCTGAAAACGCTTGGACAATATACCAACGCATATCACGCTCCTGATCATTGTAAGTAAGTCGTTATAAATAAAATTTGAGTTAAACAAGCAAGATACTCGCTATTCGTAATGCACGATATGCGCCAAATCCTAGACTATTTAACCAATAAATATCCCAACGAACCAATTAAAGAAGTTATCTAGCAACCAAACAAAAAACCCAACAATCGCAATCATGACAATGGTTTGCCATGTGTATTGAAAGGTTTCGTCTTTGCCCGGCCACGTCACTCGGCGTAGCTCAACGGCGGCGTCTTTTAATAATATTTTAAAAGCGCGGCCTTGATGCGTTAATGCCAAGCATACTAATGCCAATACGATAAGGGCGACAATAAGACCGATACGTACCCAGACATCATTGGCAGGCTGCCAATAGCCAGGTAAATATTGGTTAACTAACGTCGCGCCAATTAATACTACTGCGGCAAGTAGCCACAAAACCACATCTTTTGCTGAGCCAGTCTTGGCCACTTCAACAGCAGTTGTTTGATTACCTGCTGAGATGTGCTGACCTTTAGACAGCATTCCACCAGTACCCGCCTTGGCATCAGATAACTTAGTCTCGAGGTTATCTTGATTATTGCTCATAAAGAACTCGCTTCGGAGATGGTGGGAGACAACAAAGATGTGATAAGAAGATGGCAGGCGATGTAGGACTCGAACCTACAACCCTCGGTTTTGGAGACCGATGCTCTACCAATTGAGCCAATCGCCTATGGGTGTAAAGGACAGCATTATACAATATTCAGCATAGAATGCAAGCCTTTAGCGGTAAAATTGTACATTTTAGTCAGTTTTATTTGATGAAGAAGTGTGCCTTTCATCCAAGAGACTTCGTACAAAGCTGCGTTAATATAACAAGGCAAGCGCCATATTACAATAGAAGATAGAACTGATGCCGTATCTAATTTTAAACGCTATCACCATTATAAAGAATAGTCGTATAAATCCAAAAAAAAGCCACCCTTTCTCAAGGATGGCTTTTCACGAACTGATCAACTGTCTCAGATGACTCTGATAGGTTAAATCTTAGTTCAATACGTTAGCAACAACACCAGCGCCTACCGTACGGCCGCCTTCACGAATAGCGAAGCGAAGACCTTTGTCCATAGCGATTGGGTGGATAAGCTCTACGCCCATCTCAACGTTATCACCAGGCATAACCATTTCAGTACCGTCTTGTAATTGGATTGCGCCAGTTACGTCAGTGGTACGGAAGTAGAACTGTGGACGATAGCCGTTTAGGAATGGTGTGTGACGACCACCCTCTTCTTTTGACAATACATAAACTTCAGCGTCAAACTTGGTGTGAGGAGTGATTGAACCTGGCTTAGCAAGTACTTGACCACGTTGTACGTCTTCACGCTTAGTACCACGTAGTAGTACGCCACAGTTTTCGCCTGCACGACCTTCGTCAAGCAGTTTACGGAACATCTCTACACCCGTACAGGTGGTTTTTTGAGTGTCACGAATACCGACGATTTCAATCTCGTCACCAACTTTAACGATACCAGATTCAACACGACCAGTCACAACAGTACCACGACCTGAGATTGAGAAGACGTCTTCGATTGGCATTAGGAATGCTTTGTCGATGTCACGCTCTGGCTCTGGGATGTAGGTGTCTAGTACGTTTAATAGTTCTACGACGGCTGGTTGGCCGTATTTTTCTTGTGAGCCTTTTAGGGCTTCAGTAGCAGAACCATGGATGATTGGGGTGTCATCACCTGGGAAGTCATAGTCGCTTAGTAATTCACGAACTTCCATTTCTACGAGTTCAAGCAGTTCTTCGTCGTCAACAACGTCGCACTTGTTCATGAATACGACGATGTATGGTACGCCAACCTGACGTGATAGCAGGATGTGCTCACGGGTTTGTGGCATTGGGCCATCGGTCGCTGATACGACTAGGATTGCACCGTCCATTTGGGCTGCACCGGTGATCATGTTTTTAACATAATCGGCGTGACCTGGGCAATCGACGTGGGCGTAGTGACGTGATGGGGTGTCATATTCTACGTGTGAGGTGTTGATGGTGATGCCACGTGCTTTTTCTTCTGGGGCTGAGTCAATAGACGCGTAGTCTTTGGCTTCGCCACCTGAGGTGATTGCTGCTACGGTTGCGATAGCGGCGGTTAGTGTGGTTTTACCGTGGTCAACGTGTCCGATGGTACCGACGTTGACGTGTGGCTTGCTGCGTTCAAACTTGGCCTTTGCCATGGGTATTTCCTCTTTTTTTGGGGGCAGTGTTCAACTATGATAAATACAGTAGTTGAGACAATCCTGACCACATTAAGATAATTGTTAAAAGGGTGCACATACTAATGTGCAGATATTATAAGAAAATCACGGCCAATAACAAGTCTTTTAACCAATTATTGGCGTATTCTTCAATGACAATATAAAGATATGCCCTATATTGTCATTATTAAATAACGATTATTTACTCGTCGCCATCTTTAGAGTTGAACTTAGAGATGATGTCAGCGGCCACTGATTTTGGAATCTCAGCGTACTTTTGGAATTCCATTGAGTATGTTGCACGGCCTTGAGACATTGAGCGCATCTGTGTGGCATAGCCAAACATTTCCGCTAATGGGACTTCTGCACGAATCTGCTTAGTACCACCAGGTAAATCTTCCATACCTTGAACCATACCACGACGACGGTTTAAATCGCCCATGATGTCGCCCATGTAATCTTCAGGGGTCTCAACTTCAACTTTCATCACTGGCTCAAGTAGTGCAGGGTTTGCTGCCATGAAGCCTTTTTTGAAAGCGATAGAACCAGCCATTTTAAATGATAGCTCATCCGAGTCAACGTCATGGTAAGAACCGTCATACAATGTCGCTTTTACGCCAACGATTGGATAGCCAGCAAGTACGCCGTTTTTCATGCGCTCTTGAATACCTTTATCAACCGCACCGTGGAATTCTTTTGGTACCGTACCACCAACCACTTCTTCAGCGAATTCATATAGAACGTCGCCCGCTGGATCCATAGGCTCAAGACGTAACCAAACGTGACCAAATTTACCACGACCACCTGTTTGACGTACGAATTTGCCTTCTTGCTCAACCGTCTCACGAATCGTCTCACGATAAGCAACCTGCGGCGCACCGATATTGGCTTCAACGTTAAACTCACGCTTCATACGGTCAACTAGAATCTCTAGATGCAGCTCACCCATACCACTGATGATCGTCTGACCAGATTCTTCGTCAGTATGTACACGGAACGATGGATCTTCTTTGGCCAAACGACCTAAAGCGATAGACATTCTTTCTTGGTCAGCTTTGGTCTTAGGTTCAACGGCAAGACTGATAACTGGATCTGGGAATTCCATACGCTCAAGCGTGATAACATTTTGCTCATCACATAGCGTATCACCAGTCGTCACATCTTTCATGCCAACCAATGCTGCGATATCACCAGTACGAATTTCTGCAAGCTCTTCTTGAGAGTTCGCCATCATCTGTACGATACGACCAACGCGCTCACGCTTCATTTTAACTGGGTTATAGACACTGCTACCTTGCGTCAAAACACCTGAATAAACACGAACGAAGGTTAAGTTACCAACGAACTTATCATTCATGATTTTGAATGCTAAAGCTGAGAATGGGGCTTCGTCTGATGCTTCACGAGTGCCTTCACTTTCTTCTTTGTCATCAAGAATACCGCGGATAGCTGGTACATCCATTGGCGCAGGCAGATACTGAATAACCGCATCCAACATCTTTTGTACACCTTTGTTTTTAAAGGCAGTACCACAAAGTAGTGGAATGATTTGATTATCAATAGTCAACTGACGAATAGCAGCATTGATTTGCTCTACAGACAATTCACCGTTTTCAAGATACTCATTCATGAGTTCTTCTGATGCTTCAGCGGCATTTTCTACAAGATGTTCGCGATACTCTTCCGCTTTTTCTTGTAGTTCAGCTGGGATTTCGCGCTCTTCAAATTCCATACCTTGAGACGCTTCATCCCAATATAGAGCTTTCATAGTCACAAGATCAACAACGCCTTCGAAGTCGTCTTCTTTACCAATTGGAATAACCAATGGTACAGGGTTGCCACCTAGACGAGTTTTGATTTGCTCAATAACACGATAAAAATCAGCGCCAACGCGATCCATTTTGTTTACAAATGCAAGACGTGGAACTTTATATTTGTTTGCCTGACGCCATACGGTCTCAGACTGTGGCTGAACGCCGCCTACTGCACAGTAAACCATGCAAGCGCCATCAAGTACACGCATAGAACGTTCAACTTCGATCGTGAAATCAACGTGACCTGGGGTGTCAATAATGTTGATACGATGTTCGTCAAACTGCTTTGCCATACCTGACCAAAAGCAAGTCGTCGCCGCAGAAGTAATAGTAATACCGCGCTCTTGTTCTTGCTCCATCCAATCCATGGTGGCTGCGCCATCATGAACTTCACCAAGCTTGTGGCTAACGCCGGTATAGAATAAGACACGCTCTGTCGTGGTCGTTTTACCAGCATCAATGTGCGCAGAAATGCCAATATTGCGATAGCGTTTTAGGGGAGTTTTACGAGCCATAGTGTTTTCCTAGGGAAATTCGTGTATATATTAATGTGTTGTATCTCTACCTCATACTCTATGACAAAGCAGTCAGCTTCGTAATATTACTTACTGATTATTGGGCCTAATACGGACAAAAAAAGAGCAAATACTTAGAATAGTGCGGCATCAAATTTGGGATGCTGTCTATAAAGAACAGTATCCTTTTCAGGACAGCATCTTGACAGATGTCCGCCATCCAGATTATGTGAGTATTTTATTATCTTACGATGAAAAAATATCAATAATCTGATGAGGATGACGGCAATCAATAGAATAAATAATTAATTAACTAGCATCAGCTATTTCTTTAAAACTACTCTTGATAGGTAGTCTAAAAAATAGCTTAGAAACGGTAATGAGAGAACGCTTTGTTAGCATCTGCCATACGGTGAACTTCGTCACGTTTCTTCATAGCGTTACCTTTACCATCAGCGGCATCATTCAATTCGCCAGCCAAACGTAAAGCCATAGATTTTTCAGAACGCTTTGCAGCAGCTTCAGCTAACCAACGCATAGCCAAGGCAGTACGACGGGAGGGGCGTACTTCCATTGGTACTTGGTAGGTAGCACCACCAACACGGCGAGCTTTTACTTCTACCATTGGGCGTACATTCTCTAAAACTTCTTCGAAGAAAGAGACTGGATCTTCAATCTTACGCTTTTCACTTACTGTCTCAAGAGCACCGTAAACGATACGCTCAGCAGTAGATTTTTTACCATCACTCATTACATGGTTGATGAATTTTGCAACAGTTTGGCTACCAAACTTAGGATCCGGTAGGATCTCACGGGTAGCAACGACGCGACGTCTTGGCATAATAAATTTCCTTGTCTTCAGGAGTGTCCAACATTCACAACATCATACTTGTCATAATAGGACAGGGTGATGAGTTGTCAGTTAGCCTTACTGCATGGTGGTATGTTTGCGAGTAACCAGTCGATATAAAATAATTTATATTAACCAATACTACCGCTGACACCGAACCCATGCACAGTTATTGGGTAATGCAAATAAGCTAAGCTAATATTAAGCTTTAGGCTTCTTGGCACCATATTTAGAGCGACCTTGTCTACGGTCTTTAACGCCTGCGCAATCTAGTGCACCGCGAACGGTATGATAACGTACACCTGGTAGATCTTTTACACGACCACCACGGATAAGAACAACACTGTGCTCTTGTAGGTTATGACCTTCGCCGCCGATGTAGCTTGATACTTCATAGCCTGAAGTCAAACGTACACGACATACTTTACGCATGGCTGAGTTAGGTTTTTTAGGCGTGGTAGTATATACACGAGTACATACACCGCGACGTTGTGGGCACGCTTGCAACGCAGGAACTTTTGACTTTTCCTTGATGGTTTTGCGACCCTTGCGAATCAATTGGTTAGTTGTTGCCATGAGGCATCCTTCTCCCGTTTGGTATAAAACAAAAAAATGGGGCAATGCACCATCGATCTGACGCAATTCGCAGATTTCGGCACACCCATTTTTAGGACAGTATATTATAAAGAGTTGTTGCTGCTAATTCAACCACTTATGAGTGGTTTTACTTTACAACATTCGATATATATGCATTAAGCCTACCACTATAACACTTTATCTGTTCTGCACTAAAAAATAGCTGAAAAACAAGACGTTAAATACGGTAAAGCTGGCAGACTTAGGCAGTATGAACACAAGCATTATCGATAAAAGATATTTAGAGATAAATGCTTGGCAGTTCGTGACCATTAAATGGCGATATTATCTTGTTTTTCAAGACAGCCAAGAAAATATCGCTACATTTAAATATGGACCGTTATTTCAATTTACTTCTTTGGTTGGTTAGCTGCTTTGTCCGTCTCTGTATTTTTTGGCTGGCTATCTGACGATTTATCTGAGCTGTCTTTTTTACTGTCTTGGTCTTTTGGCTCTTTCTGCTCATCGTTACTGGTGGTTTTACTTACCTCTTCCTCGCTACCGCTATCATCAGTAATCGCACGATTGGCAAGTTTTGCTTCTGGAGCAAAGGTTGCTTGCGCTACCCCGATAACCTCGTCAATGAGCTGACTATTATAACGCATACCTACTATTACCGCAGTGCCTGGTAAAAAACGACGTATCCATGACAAATTGATCTGATCAAGATCGATGCCTACTTGACTGGCAATATTGTCTACTTGTTCAGCATAGAAGTTCACATTTTTATTTTTAAGACCTAGATTTTTAAGCTCATTGTGTAAACCGCTGCTTTGCGCATTATCCAGTAAGCCTTTACCAATACCAATGCCCGCCAGTAGCGCTTGTTTTTCTTGCATCTTGCTGAGGTCAGCATTGGCAAGCAGCTCGTACGCCATCTTCACGCCTTGCTTACCTGTCAACGGCTTATTATAAACCGCCGCCAATTGATAAACGGTACGCAAAGAGACCAGCAATAGCCATAAAGTATCAGCCAACAAACCTGGTAGTCCGGCCAAACCAGTCAAACCACCAATCGTAGCAAGCGCACGGTTTTGATTGGCAATGTCGGTCGCCAATGCGTAGCGCTCTTCATCGTCTAAACTCGCCACGCTGGCAAAACGATGCTCATTGGGCAAATCAATCTGGCTCCAAGTGGCTGCAAGCTTAGCAATTTGTGCAAATGCCCCGTCAACCGTCGATTGGAATAAACTATTCGGCACTACTTTTTTGGCATACTTGCCATAAGTCGCAAATCGTGTGCCCAATAACTGCTGGGTCGCCTTTAGGGTTTGTTCTCGGAATAGGTCTTGTTGAAAATCTTCATCGCCTAGATTTACCGCTTTATAGTGACTTGGCTTACCCGTTTTTGCATTCATGCTGTCAATCACTGCACCCATGCGCTCCAGATTATTGCGCGTAAAAGAGCCAATAGTGTTGATGCCTTTAGAGAGAGTGCTACGCTTTGCCATCGTGATGTCCTTAATATGATGATTGGTCGTTTTTTTATAGTAGTAATGAATGGGTCATTTTAGCCAATGAGGCAAACGGCTGTCAGTGCGAACAATGTTATCGCGCTCACAAATTTTGTATCTAAAAGTATAGTTTATTTATAATTGTCGAACTTCTCCTACCCCTCTACCCTGCTTTTATTTGGACAAAAATAGCCATGTCTCAATGACCAAAACAACGATTATCATATCGCAAAACAGACAGGGATAGTTACTTTTAACCGTAATCAATGTTTTGTCGTTATTTTGCACTTATCCAAAGATTTTGAACCCTTGATACGTTATCATATGGCATAGGCTGAGGCATTAGCTGGCCACTATTTATCATGGATTTGGTTCTATGATAAAAGCAATAATCCTGTGAAAGCGGCCTATATAGGTTAAAAGACTTGTTAGAAATAGTCGTTATTTAAGCCTCTAGGCTGTCTTCATCAGGCTATTGCTACAAAAAACAGCCATGCCAACCGCTACATAATAGAATGTTGGACTCAAAAGCGATTATTAAAGGTAATTATCAAAAATCGTTATTAATAAGGAATAGAATATGCGCCGCGTTGTTATCACTGGAGCAGGGATTGTCTCTTGTATCGGACATGATTTAGCCACCGTCACTGCCGCTCTTAAGCAAGGGCAGTCTGGTATTACATTTAACGACTCTTATGCTGAGCATGAATTTAAGTCGCACGTTAGTGGCAGTATCGATAAAGCAGAACTTGACACCTCCGCTATAGATCGTAAATTAAAGCGCTTCTTTAGTGATGCCAGTCTCTATGCCTATGTTAGCGCCTTGAATGCAATCGAGCACGCTGGCTTGTCGCTTGAGACTATCAATAGCAATCCACGTGTGGGTGTCGTAGCCAGCTCGGGCGGCGCATCGACAGAAAATATCGTCAATGCCATAGATGCGATGCGTGAAAAAGGTCTACGCGGTGTCGGTGCGATGGCGGTACCAAAAACGATGGGCAGCTCGGTATCCGCCGCCTTGGCCACTGGGCTAAAAATTCAGGGTGTTTCCTACTCTCTTGCCTCTGCTTGCGCGACCTCAACCCACTGTATCGGCCATGCCGCTGAGCTTATTCAGCTCGGTAAAGCTGATATTGTACTCGCTGGTGGTAGTGAAGCGGAACACTGGACGCAGTCATGTATGTTTGATGCCATGGGTGCGGTCAGTACTCAGTATAATGACACGCCACAACTTGCCTCAAGAGCGTATGACAAAGACCGTGA
The DNA here is from genome assembly GCF_040309625.1 of Psychrobacter sp. 78a-MNA-CIBAN-0178. NCBI lineage: Bacteria > Pseudomonadati > Pseudomonadota > Gammaproteobacteria > Moraxellales > Moraxellaceae > Psychrobacter > Psychrobacter sp. 78a-MNA-CIBAN-0178. Next base: position 15,597 of record NZ_JBEOOZ010000021.1, on the reverse strand, counting down.
TGGTTTTGTCATTGCCGCTGGTGGCGCGATGGTTGTTGTTGAGAGCTTAGAGCATGCCCAAGCACGCGGTGCCAATATATTGGCTGAAATTGTCGGCTACGGGGCCAGCTCTGATGGTGCAGAAATGGTCGCACCAAGCGGTGAAGGTGCAGTACGCTGTATGCAGCAAGCACTAGCCGAAGCGGGCTTACAAAGCGTCGATTATATCAATAGCCACGGTACGAGTACGCCACTAGGTGATATCACTGAGCTTAAAGCGATTGCTAAAGTATTCGGTAATGATGTCAGCAAAGTCCCGCCTATCAGCTCGACCAAGTCAATGACCGGTCATAGCTTGGGTGCCGTCGGTGCGCAAGAATTAATCTATTGCTTACTGATGCTACAAGAAGGCTTCATTGCGCCAAGTATTAATGTTGAGAATTTAGACCCTGCGGCTGAAGGCTTTGATATCGTCACCGAAAAACGCGACGCCAATCTCGAAACCTTGATGAGTAATAGCTTTGGCTTTGGCGGTACCAATGCCACCTTAATTATCAAAAAGTTTGACGCGTAAATTATGCCCGTAAAAAATCATAAGAATACTGAGCAGACAGTTTCTGCCCTATCGCCAGCTACTCAACCTAGCTGGCGTTTTGGTGGGCTAACGGCTGCCGAACTGCTGCCACTGCTACAGCAATATTTAATCGCACAACAGGCCGAAGCAAACTGGCAATTGGTTTGGCTCAATAATGACGGCCGATCAGTGATTGGCTTGCTCCCCAAAGTCAGCTGGTCTGTTTATGGTTGCGCTGAAAACACGCCAGATTCAAACGAACAAGCAGCCCTTTATCAAGTCAGAAAAACCTGCCGTGACGCCGTTCACAATGATATCACTGTCACTTATAGGAGTTATAACGACTGGCAAGATGAATTAATCAGTTATAGTCAAACTTATGATGCTGATAATGAAAACTCAGAACCAGTAAGCGATTTAAATGAAAAACCAAGTTATCATCATGGTCTGATAGGCTTTATCGGTTACGATATCGCTGCTCATGAGCTTAGCCCAGCTGCACATATTGAGCTAGCAACGCAGCCTTGTGCCATTTTGGGACATTACGATATCTACCTCACCCCATCAGATAAAGAAAATGGCTGGAGGCTAAATACAGTAGGTTTAAATACTGCTAGTGAAGCAACAGACGCCACACTATCAGCGCTTATATCGTATTTAGACACGCTAGAGCATCAACTATCTAGTAGAAACAAACCCTCTCATGATAATGAGCCACCGTTGGCGCCATTAATATTGAACGAGCGCTGGCATAAAAATGATTATCAAAGGGCTTTTGCAAAAACCCAACAGTATCTACAGCAAGGCGACTGTTATCAAATCAATCTGACGCAAGCATGGCAAGGCACTTTTAATAATATTACTAATCATGGTAGCGCAACGAAACTGGTTGATTACTTACCTGCCCTACATCGAAATACCAAAGCTCCCTTTGCAGGGTACTTACAAATCAGTCATCTTGATCGTGAGGGCCATGCAAATAAGGGTGAAAGTGATTTTGAGCTACTAAGCTGCTCGCCTGAGTTATTTTTTACCTTTACAAAAGAGACGAACACTGGCGAACATCATATTCGTACCAAACCAATCAAAGGAACGATGCCACGCGGATTGAATACTGTACAAGACAATGCTTATAAACAGCAGCTTATCGATAGCGAAAAAGACCGTGCCGAAAACGTCATGATCGTCGACTTACTGCGCAATGATTTGGGTAAATACGCCAAAATTGGTAGCGTCAAAGTGCCGCAATTATTTGCGATTGAGACCTTTAGCAATGTGCATCATATGGTGAGTACCATCACCGCTGAGTTAAAGGCAGATACTCATCCATTAGCTGTATTGTTTGGCAGTTTGCCCGCAGGCTCTATCACGGGGACGCCCAAAAAACGGGCGGTTGAGATTATATCCGAACTGGAAACTGCACCGCGCGGTGCTTATTGTGGCACCATGGGCTATATGAACTTTGATGGTAGTGGCCAATGGAATGTGCTCATTCGTACCCTGCAAGCCACCAATTCATTGAATGGTGATAGACAAGTCAGTCTCTGGGCAGGTGGTGGCATCACGGTTGCCTCCGACTGCGATGCAGAATATCAAGAATGCCTCGATAAGGTAGGTAATTTGCTCTCAGTCCTTGCTGACAATAGTGCTAGTAAATGATATTAAGATTTATATGACCCTATGATAAAAAATAAAGCCTGCTCAACATTACGTTGGCAGGCTTTATTGTCGATATTTATTGCGGCAATTCAGCTATCGTCGTTATGAGCTAACCAAAAGATTACGCATTAACCCGCAGCGATATCGTTAGAGTCATGTAGCGTTCTTAAGGCCTCAATCAGGCGCTCATGTTGTGCTGGCGTACCAATGGTAATGCGTAAGTACTCATTGATGCGCGGTTTGTCAAAATGACGGACAATGATACCTTGTTCACGTAGGGCAGAAGCCACCGTGCTAGCATTGCCATCTTTAGGACGGGCAAAGACAAAATTGGCATGCGATGGCAGCACGTCATAACCAAGTGCCGTTAAATCTGCAGTCAGTGATTCGCGCAAGTCCATAACCTGCTGACGCATTTGCTCAAAATACTCGACATCTATCACACTAGCAGTCGCCCCAGCTTGCGCCAGCTTATCGAGTGGAAAACTGTTAAAGCTGTTTTTCATACGTGTTAATGCTTCAATCAATGAGACATTGCCAAAAGCCATACCGACGCGCAGACCGGCGAGCGAGCGTGATTTTGAAAAAGTTTGCGTCACTAGAATATTATCAAACTCATTAATCAAGCTAATGGCTGAAACCGTCGTATCTTGATTATTTTCAGTGCTTTGAGCAAAATCAATATACGCCTCATCAATCACAACCACTGCATTTGAGTGTTCACCCGCCAGCTTACGAATGTCATCAAGCGATAACAGTAAACCGGTTGGCGCATTAGGATTGGCGATGATGATACCGCTACAAGGCTGACGATACGCATCAGGATCGACACTAAAGTCTTCTTCTAAAGGAATTTGTATCAGATCGACACCAAACGTCTGTGCATAAACCGGATAAAAACTATAGCTGATATCAGGTGCTAAGACAGGACGCTCTTTTAGGAAAAAACTGGCAAAGACGAGCGCCAACACTTCGTCTGAACCGTTACCGACAAAGACTTGGTTTGCCTCAAGACTATAAAGCTGCGCTAAGGCCGCCCGCAAATCATCAGATTCGGGTGCAGGATACAAGCGCAAATCTTCCGCTTGCTTCTCTAACACCTTAGCGATTGCCTGGCCTACTTTCGGTGACGGCGGAAAGGGGTTTTCATTGGTGTTCAGTTTGCATAAATTGTCGTGCTGTGGCTGTTCACCCGGCACATAAGGTGACAAGTTGCGTGCTTTAGATGACCAAAGTCTGGTATCTATCTTTGACTCACTCATAAATTATCCTACTAATTAGCCATACAGACTATTAAAAATATCTATCAAAAGTAAAAATGAAGACGCTCAAAATATCTTACTGATAACGATAACGGGCTGAGCGCGCATGGGCTTCTAGGTCCTCACGTTGCGCTAGAATATCAGCCGTCTCAGCCAATGGCTTGCTGCCGGATTCACTGCAATAAATAATTGATGATTTCTTCTGAAAGTCATAGACACCTAAAGGTGAAGAAAAGCGCGCAGTACCAGATGTTGGTAGCACATGGTTCGGTCCTGCACAGTAATCGCCAATCGCCTCAGGCGTGTGACGACCCATAAAGATAGCACCCGCATGACGAATATCATCTAGCAATGCATCAGGGTTATCAACGGATAACTCCAAATGCTCAGGGGCAATACGATTAATCAGTGCCATACCCTCGCTACGATCTTTCACTAAGATAAGTGCACCACGATTTTGCAGCGAGTCACGCGCGATATCTGCTTTTGGCAGCTCAGCGAGTGCTCTTTCTATCTCTAACTCGACTTCTTTTAACTGCTCTTCACTGGTCGTCACAAAGATAGCTTGAGCGATACGGTCGTGCTCTGCTTGCGACAACAAATCCATCGCGAGCCAATCAGCTCGATCTTGCGCTTCACCCTCTGCATATACCAACACTTCTGAGGGGCCTGCAATCATATCAATGCCGACTTGTCCAAATACTGCGCGTTTGGCTGCCGCGACATACTTATTCCCCGGCCCTGTGATTTTATCCACCGCTGGAATGGTTTCGGTACCGTAGGCTAAAGCTGCTACCGCCTGTGCGCCGCCAATGGTAAAGACACGGTCAACTTGTGCCAAATGTGCTGCTGCCAATACCAAAGGATTGAGCACCCCTTTCGGCGCTGGTACGACCATGATAACTTCAGTAACCCCAGCTACTTTGGCAGGAATAGCATTCATCAATACTGATGATGGATAAGATGCCAAACCACCCGGCACATAAATGCCAACACGATCAAGTGGCGTGACTTTTTGACCTAAGCGATTGCCTAGCTCATCTTCATATTGCCACGTTTCTTGTACTTGACGCTCATGGAAGGTCTGTACCCGAGTAGCTGCTGTGGTCAATGCCGTTTTTACATTCTCATCCAGATTGGCAAATGCATCGGCAAGTGCTTCTTTAGACAGCTCTAACTCTTGCATCGTTGTCGCTGGATGCTGATCGAATTGCTGAGTTAATGCCAATACGACGCTATCACCATCCGCACGTACTTGTGCGATGATATCGTCGACGGTATGCAATAATTCAGCATCATTGACGGTTTCAAAGGCAAGCAGTTGTGTCAATTGATTGTCAAAATCGGCATCTTGGGTACTTAACTGGCGCATGACCTAATCCTATATCTGAGCATAAAATACTGCTGAAAATAAACGGCGTGAATATAACTAAAGTATGCTTATTATTCACAAATATGGCGACTTACTGGCTGTCTTCTTGTCTAAATTTTACGGTGATTTTATTTTTTCGCAAGCTAAGACAATAAAACCAGTTTAGCACGCTATATCACTCATAGCCTGCTAAACTGGTTTAAAAATTCGCATCATCATGCTTTATATTACCAATGATTGGCACCGGTTTACTAGGCATCGGCAATACTGTTTTTAAAGCTATCTAAAATGGGTTCTAGTAACGCAAATTTGCGCTTATAGCTGACTTGATTGACGATAAGACGTGATGACACATCACAAATATGATCGCGTGCTTCAAGTCCATTCGCGCGTAGGGTATTACCCGTATCAACCACATCGACAATCAAATCGCCCAAGCCCACCAATGGCGCAAGCTCCATTGAACCGTAAAGCTTGATAACATCAACTTGCTGACCTTGGCTCGCAAAATACGCGCGCGCTACATTGACATATTTGGTCGCGATACGCAGACGACGATTGGGCAGTGGTGCGTCTTTTACGCCAGCGGTCATCAATTTGCATTGAGCAATTTTTAAATCAAGCAATTCATACACGTGGTTCGCGCCATGCTCAAGCAGCACATCTTTACCCGCTACACCAAAATCAGCCGCGCCGTGTTCGACGTAGGTCGGTACGTCGCTTGCACGCAAGATTAATACACGTACATTTGGGTTTGAGGTTGGAAAAATAAGTTTGCGCGAGGCTTCAGGATCTTCTAAAAGATCAACACCCGCTGCACGTAGCAGTGGCATGGTCTCTTCTAAAATACGACCCTTTGATAAGGCCAGTGTTAAGCCAAAGAACTCATCATTTACTTCGTTTAATAAACCATCATTTGGTAGGCTATTGCTTGCTTCAGTCATAATGACATCGTGTCCATGTGCAGTGAGTATCCCCACTAAAGAGGATTTTTTAATTTATAACACCAAACGTTCAACTTTATAAAGCCAATCAAGCTTAATCGCTGGTTTAGTTGTTAGTTTAGTCGTTAGTATTGATACGTTCGATATTGACCCCAAGCGCACGCAGTTTTTCTTCAACATGCTCATAGCCACGATCGATATGATAAATACGGTCGATTAAGCTTTCACCTTCCGCCGTTGCTGCCGCCATCACCAGTGACATAGACGCACGTAAATCAGTCGCCATTACCGGTGCAGCCGTAAAGTTTTCGACGCCTTTAACCACAGCCGTATGACCATCTACTTGAATAGATGCACCTAAACGATTAAGCTCAGGTACATGCATATAGCGGTTTTCAAAGATATTTTCGATAAAAGTACTGGTGCCATTCGCCAAGCAAGCAATCGCCATGACTTGCGCTTGCATATCTGTTGGAAAGCCGGGGTGTGGCTGCGTACGGATATCAACCGGCAGTGGACGACCTTTCATTTGTGCACGAATCCAACCATCACCGCTAGTAATCACCGCACCCATATCTTCGAATTTTTCTAACACGGGTGTTAATAGCAGCGCAGATGTGTTTTTGGTCAACACATCACCGCGCGTCATCAACGCGCCAGCAAGGTAGGAGCCAGTTTCGATACGATCTGGCACCACTGAATACTCACAACCATGCAAGCGTTCAACGCCTTCGATGGTCATGATAGAAGTACCGATACCGCTTATTTTAGCGCCCATCGCCACCAACATATTGGCCAAATCGACCACTTCTGGCTCAAGCGCGCAATTACCCAAAACAGTCGTGCCTTTGGCAAGTGCGGCGGCCATGATGACGTTTTCAGTACCGCCAACGGTGATCATGTCAAATGAAAAGTTACAGCCAATCAGCTTGCCGCCTTTTGGCGCTTTTGCTTTTACATAGCCATTCTCGACACTAATCTCAGCACCCATCGCCTCAAAGGCTTTTAGATGTTGGTCTACAGGACGTGAACCAATCGCACAGCCACCGGGCAATGACACTTCTGCCTCACCAAAACGTGCCAGCAATGGCCCAAGGACTAAAATCGAGGCACGCATGGTCTTCACCAAATCATACGGCGCATAGAAATTATCAATACTCTTGGTATCACAAGTGACAGTATCGTCCTGCTTTTGGATTTTGATACCCATGCCACTGATCAATTCAATCAACGTCCGCACATCTTGTAATGAGGGCACATTGTGCAATGTCGTTGGGGTCTCGGCCAATATCATAGCTGCCAATAATGGCAAAGCAGCATTTTTGGCGCCTGAGATAGTGACTTCCCCTGCGATACGACTACTACCAGTGATTAAAAATTGATCCATAGAAGTGACAACCTAGCGATGAGTATTAAAAATAGTGAAAATCAGACTTATCGAACCAATCATTGTAATAATCGTTAAAACAATCAGTTCTGTGCAAGCCCAGCGTATATAAAAAATTTAACCTTTTGACTGAACATCCCATTCAGCAGGTGTCAGCGCTTGAATATTGAGCGCGTGAATATCACCACTGGCAATCTTGTCGTTGACTAGCGCATAGATCGCTTGCTGGCGTTGCACGGCGCGCTTGCCTTCGAAACTAGCATCAACCACGCGTACATCAAACTTATTACCTTGATTGGCAGCTTGAATAAAAGCGTCTGGGAAATGAGTCTGTAAAAATGCAATCAGGTCGTCAGCGTTCATGCTCATAGAATATTCTGCCTTAAGTGTTAAATAGGGTATAGAGGTAAAGTGACGACATTATAACAAGAGTTTAAGCATCTTACAGTACTGTCTTACGCAACTGCGCCTAAGCCATAAAACCAGCAATGAGGATACGGTTATAAACACTCTAGACGCTAGACATTCAAGCAGTACTGAGATTAACAAACACGACTACTTGAGCTCTTTATCCAAGTAAGTCAAAACCTGCGCGCGCACATCGTTTAGCCAGCGTAGTGGTGGCGCCATAGCTCCGATACTGGTCGCATGACTGGCCCCTTCAATTTCACCGTTTTCTACCATAACACCCGCCTCTTTTAGCGCTTTAGTCATCTTGATAGTATTGGTAGCGTACACGATTTTATCATTTTCGGCAGTGAGCAATAGATAAGGCGGCTGCTCGCCTTTGATATGACGGTCGGGCATAACCTCGTCTGGTGTGGCATCAGCAGCAAAAGCCGTTGCGCTGTCAAATTTACGGAAATCATAGCTATAAGGACCTGCAATCCCAATGACTGCCTTAATGTCCTTTGGCTTAATACCATAAGGCGCTAAAAAATCTTCATTAGCAACGGCAGCAACCACATTGAACGCACCAGCAGAATGCCCAACCACTGCCAAGCGTTTTGGATCAGCATGCAAGCTGGTCGCATTGTCGAAACTCCAAGCAATCGCTTGCGCTGCATCTTCGACGTAATCGGGATATACATGCTCAGGTGCTTTACGATAATTAATTACGGCGGTGACATAACCTGCCTGCGCCAAACTTTGACCGACAAAGGCGTACTGTTCCTTATTACCACTCTCCCACGAGCCGCCATGGACGAAAACCACCATCGGATAACTGTCATTAATAACAGCATCTTTAGTAGCACTCTCGGCTTTCATAGCTTGGGCTAAAGGCTTGGGATAATAAATATCCAAATCTTGTAATGGCTCATCACCGTATAGAATATTTTTACTAACACCAACACCACCACTTGACGTAATGCCATTAACCACAGCGAGCGGTGACAAAGCTTGTGCGTTTTGAACGGCAAGTGCGATACCACCTACTGCCAATGCGGCTGCGCCCGTAAATTTTAAAATACCTAGTTTGCTAGCGGTATTACTAACAAAGCTTTCATTGTTTATTTTATGATTAATTGTATTGTGCTGCGCGCGCTTGTTTGCATCTTTCATTGCCAGTATTCCTATTATATTTATATATTGGTCAAACCTAATAGCATTGCGACAGCCGTCTTATAGAATGAACATTAGGGTCTGTCTTGTCTATTCTTCACCTGTTATATCTTACTGGCTGATCGATGCATTATCGTGCTTTTACTGTTGCCGCTGTTTAGGCTTATTGTGATTGCTCGGCAGTAAGCCTATTAGGCCGTGTTGATCTCAATAAAGGCTTACTGATTCTGATAAAGGTCAATATAAGGACTAGATGACGGCTGAGTAACTGACTCGCCTTCCTCTGTTATAACGATAGGCGTCGCAGTACTAGCAGCATCAGCCGTTGCGACATTATTTACATTAGGGTTGACGTTAGACGCTACATTAGGGTCGATAACGGGCGCTGTGGCAGGGTTGGCCAAATTATCTTCATACATAATATCGTCTTCAGCCAACTTAACCCCTCTATCATCGACGACGGTGGTCAGCAGTACTAACTCTGTAATACCGACTGTGCTGTTGGCGATATCAATCAGATGGCTTTGCTGAGTAGGCGTCATGCGTCCCATGATATAAACTACCCCGTCATTAGTCACCGCTTTGATCTGTGAGGCTTTTACGCCATCACTCGCTGCGACTTTTGCCAGTAGCTTTGACGTAATATAACCATCATGAACGGTTGAGCTATAACCTCTAGAGGCACTAACGTTCGTCTCGTTATAGATACGGCGTACATCAGGCATAGAGCTCACGACTTTTTCGATTTCTGCTTTGAGCGCCTCGGTAGGCACTTCGCCTGTCAGCAACACTTCACTATTAAAGCTATCAATGCCCATACGACTGGTTTGCTGCAGGTCTTCTTTTAGACCATAAACATTGACTTTGACCGTGTGCTCAATGCTGCGATCGAGCAATCGCTGTGGAATCGTACGCTCAGTCATCGGCACGCCATAGGTGCCCTCGGTACTATTGGTCAGATAATTGGTGGTACAACCTGTACTGATGAGACCAGTCATTAGCATAACGCCTATCGCAGTGCGACGTGATAAGCCAAAAATAGCAGTGCGCAAATGCATCCGTGTCATTATTTACCTCTTAGAGCATGATGTGACGATTGTTTGGGTTCAATTGGTTTAGCAGTTTTAACTGAGTAACTATCAAATATCGAATATCAAATATCAAAGTAAGAATTATCGACTGAGTAATCGCTAACGTCATTGTTTCTACGACTAGCCATTTTCGTTCAATTACTTTACTTAATTTTTACGGTGGACGGTTAGGTTTTTGGTAACGATAACATGCCGTCGTATTTTCTTTGCCTGTTTGGTAACACAGTCAAAACGCAACATTACCACGCGCTGGCTATAAAAGCGCTTTTTAGCCACTCTGGCTTATTCTCTGATTTATCATTGATATCACGGTTATTTTTATTTGTATGGTTAGCAACAATGCTGCGAGTATTGACCTTATTCGTATCATAAGCAATGACATCAAAACGGCACTCATAGTGACTATATTCAGGGTGCGCCTGTAAAAAATAACGAGCTGTTTTGATCACTTTACGCTGTTTGCTTGCCGTAACGCTAAGCGCGGCATCACCAAACCCTGAATGCTGGCGCTGGCGTACTTCAATAAATACCAGCGTCGACCATGCTGAACCCGTCTCCAACATTACCAAATCTAATTCACCAACTTTAGGCTGCTGCCAGTTTTGCGCAATCAGCTGCAATCCTTGCGCATGTAAAAACTCGCACGCTCGTTGTTCAAAGCGGCTGCCTTGGCGCTGTTTTGGTGAAGTAAGGGTCAAAGGTTTATGATCTGCCATAACGTCCATGGGTCTGGTCAACATTTCATAATTATCATAGCACAACATGCTAAACTAACCACTTTTGCGTCCTTTTATCGCTATTAATTATTCACTACTTGAATGATTGATATATGATAAATGCCAGCGCCACCTTATTTTTTAATTCCTGTTTTTAATACTTCGAGGTTTTATGTCTACCCCTACTGCGATGCCAGCTTGCCTATATATCGTTGCCACGCCGATTGGTAATCTCACCGATATGACGCCGCATGCGGTCGATATCCTAAAGCAAGTGGCTATCATTGCCTGTGAAGACACCCGTACCTCAGGTAAGCTATTATCGCATTTTGGCATCGACACTAAAGATAGCAAAGGCAGTAAAACGGACGATACCAAAGCGCCAGTTACTATTAATAGCGCCGATAATACCGATAGCACTGAGGCTGTAGGTAAGCAAAAAGGACATAATAAGCTGTGGGCCTATCATGAGCACAATAGTGCTATTCAAACGCCTAAAATTATTGAGATGATTCAGCAAGGTCATTCGGTCGCCTTAATCAGTGATGCCGGTACGCCGCTGGTCAGTGACCCTGGTTATCAATTGGTGCAAGCTGCCCATGCCGCTGGGGTAATTGTATCGCCTATCGTTGGCGCTTCTGCGGCGATTGCTGCACTGTCTGTAGCAGGATTACCGTCAGACCGATTTAGCTTTATTGGTTTTTTACCAGCGAAAACCCATGGTCGCCAAAAACAACTGACTGCTCTAAACACGCGTACCGAAACCTTGATATTTTATGAAGCGCCGCATCGTATTATCGCCAGCTTAGAAGATATGGCGACGATATTTGGCGACGATCGTGACGTGACTTTTTGCCGTGAATTGACCAAGACTTTTGAGACTGTTCGTAAGAGTACGCTGGGCGACTTGGTTGAGTTTGTCAAAGCAGATGACAATCAGCAGCGCGGCGAAATAGTCGTGGTGGTCGCTGGCGTTGATGCGGCACAAGATACTGACGATATCAGCCTCCATGATAAATTATTACAGCGTTTGTTAGAGGATTTATCGGTCAAAAAAGCGGCTGCATTGGCGTCCGATATTACGGGCGTCAAAAAGAATGCCCTTTATCAGCGTTTGCTTGAACTACAAGCCGAATGACTTTCGAATATAAAAAATAGCCGTTTATAATTTAATTGAGGAGAAATGAACAATGTACGATGTAATGGCGATAGGGAATGCCTTGGTTGACCACGAATATGTGCTATCTGATGCAGCATTAGAAGAGACAGATTTAACCAAAGGTAATATGACCTTGGCAGGTATCGAAGAGCAGCAGCAACTGCTGGCCTACTTCCAACTTGCAGAAATTGCGCCATCAAAACAAGCCGGTGGTGGCTCAGCCGCAAATACTATGTATGCGTTTGCCAGCTTAGGCGGCAAGCCCTTTTATGCGTGCCGTGTGGGCGATGATGATCAAGGCGCCTTTTACCTCAGGGACTTGCACGAAGCAGGCGTCGCCACCTCAGACAAGTCTATCCATGCAGGCGGTGTAACTGGATCTTGTGTGGTGGCAGTGACCGAAGATGGTGAACGCACCATGCAGACTTATCTAGGCACCTCAAGCGATATTGTCGCTGATAACGTCGATTTTGATGCGCTAACGCAAGCAGATTGGCTATACCTAGAAGGCTATTTGGCCATGTCCGAGGGCATCCAGCCAGCCATGACTCAGTTACGTCAGCAAGCTGGCATTCATAATGCAAAGATTGCGGTGAGCTTCGCCGATCCAGCCGTGGTTAAATTCGCCAAAGACGGTTTGCTCAATATGCTAGGCAATAAAGTGGCGGTGATATTTTGTAATAGTGAAGAAGCCAAGCTTTTTACGGATAAAAAACAAGTCAAAGCTGCCGCACGTGCGCTACTTGAGCATTGCCAAATTGCGGTAGTGACTGATGGCGCAAAAGGGGCTGTTATCGCTCATAAACCTGATGCCGAGTCAGAGTTAATCGTCCATGATATTGCTACGCCAGTCGTTGCCAATGTCATCGATACCAATGGAGCTGGCGACAACTATGCCGGTGCGTTCTTATACGCGCTATCGCAGCACTACACCTTACCAGAATGTGGTCGTCTTGCCAGCGAAGTGTCCGCACAAGTGATTCAACAATTTGGCCCGCGACTCATGCCGCAGGACTATAAAGAGATTGCCAAACGGGTACTGTCCGCTTAATCTCTTTATATATTTTAAGACAAAAAAGCGCTAATAAAAAAGCCCATATCGAATCGACATGGGCTTTATTTTGGGCAGATTATTTTTTTCAATGTTCAAGAGAACCTACTTTTAATACATCAAAAACTTGCACATTAAGCCACGGCTAATGCCTGCTCTAAATCCGCTTTGATATCATCGATATGTTCAATACCAATCGATAATCGCACCATATCAGTACTCACGCCAGCATTGGCAAGTTCTTGCTCGTTTAGCTGACGATGGGTCGTGGTCGCTGGATGACACGCCAATGATTTGGCATCACCGATGTTGACCAAACGCGTTATCAGCTGTAGCGCATCAATAAAGCGCGCCCCTGCTTCAAGGCCACCTTTTACCCCAAAGGTCAAAATAGCAGAGGGCGTGCCCTTCATGTATTTCTTAGCAAGCTCATGCTCAGGATGATCTGGCAGACCGGCGTATTTTACCCAAGCAACCTTGTCATGGTCACGTAGATATTCAGCAACGGCTTGCGCGTTCTGTACATGACGCTCCATACGTAAGCTCAATGTCTCCATCCCTTGCAAGATACCAAACGCATTTAGCGGACTTAACGCTGCACCAGTATTACGTAATGGTGCCACGCGAGCACGAGCGATAAAGGCCGCAGCGCCGACGTCTTTGACGAAGTTCACACCGTGATAGCTGTCGTCTGGCGTGTTTAATAACGGGAAGCGCTCTGGGTAATCGCCCCAAGGGAACGTACCACTATCGACAATCGCCCCACCAATTGACGTGCCCGTGCCGCTCATATATTTGGTCAATGAATGAATGACAATATCTGCGCCAAACTCAAACGGACGGCAAATCGCTGGCGTGGCAACGGTACTATCAATCACTACCGGTACGCCATATTCATGCGCGATGTCACTGAGTGCTTGGATATCAATAATATTACCCAGTGGATTACCGATACTTTCAGCAAAGACCATCTTGGTTTTATCATCGATTAAATCGCGAATCGCTTCAGGATTTTTGTGATCAAAGAAGCGGACTTCGATACCTTGACGCGGCAAAGCATGAGCAAATAGATTATAAGTACCACCATATAGCGTTGATACCGCCACGATATTATCACCCGCTTCACAAATGGTTTGAATGGCATAAGTAATGGCTGCCATACCAGATGCAACCGCAAGCGCGCCAATACCACCTTCTAGCGCTGCTACGCGTTCTTCTAATACCGCATTGGTTGGGTTCATGATACGGGTATAGATATTACCTGCGACTTTTAAATCAAACAAATCTGCGCCATGCTGGGTACTATCAAACGCATACGAGCTGGTGTGATAAATAGGCACAGCGACCGCTTTGGTCGTTGGCTCAACACTATAACCGGCATGAATCGCTAAGGTCTCTAGACGCTGCGTAGGTCTTGTGCCGTTATCTAAATTGCTCTCTGGTTGTCCATCACTCATAACAAACTCCTTGGTAGTCACTAAAAAAGCATCAATCAAAATAAATCATTTAAAGGTATCGATTGACCAATAATCTCTAAAAAAGCCATCTTATAAATGATAGCCATAAAAAAAAGCTGAGTTAATCATAACCCAGCTTCTTTATGAAAAGAATAGCCAATATTAGGTTTGTTAATGACAAGCTGTCATAAGCACCCCTATTTCACGCTATTTTTCTGATATCAACACTTACTGCTTACTTGTAATAAGCGTTTTCCGTACGGGTATGATCGGTCTCATCGATGACTTGAGTCAGCTCTGGTATTTGCTGCTTAAGCTGCACTTCAACGCCTTGACGCAAGGTCATGTCGACTGCTGAACAACCTTGGCAACCACCACCGAATTTCAATACGGCAGTGAGACCAACGCCTTCTTCATCAATCAGTTCCAGCAACTGTACGTCACCGCCATGCGCCGCTAAGCCTGGATTAATCTCAGACTGCAATACATAGTTGATACGCTCTTCGACGCTGGCATCGGCACCGACTTTCGGTACTTTAGAGTTTGGCGCGCGGAAGGTCAGCTGACCACCGAAACGGTCTTTATTATAGTCAATTACTGCATCTTCGAGATAAGGGACTGATGACGCTTCGATAAAGGCAGAGAAATCATCGTAGGTAAAACGTAGATCAGCACTGTCTTCTTCGCCCGGTTGGTTATAAGCCATACAGCACTCGGCACGCGGCGTACCAGGATGCTCGACGAAGATACGCACACCGATGCCGTCGGTATCTTGCTTGGACAGTAAATCGGCCAAATAACCTTGGGCTGACTCGGTAATGGTAATATTACTTTTCGTTTCTGTTTGCTCAGTATCTAGCGCTGATTCATAGTCTGCAGATTGATCTGATTGGCTGGCTTGATTGTGCTCACTCATAATTTTTCCTATGCGTTATGACACAAACGCGACTGCTGTCATAGCTGCTGTGTCGTGAATTTGGGCAATTTGGTTTAACAGTTATCAAGCATAACGGCTGATATTATAGTGCTCTAACGGCAATCTTGATAAAGGTTTGGTGATTTTATAATCACTATTATAGCGCATTCAGGCGATAATTCCGACTGCGCTACTGCGAATTAAAGCGTGACCGTTATAAATAGCCACTATTGGTTTTTTTAATGGTGACATATAAAAGATAAATAGGTGACGTTAATATAGATAATAGCGACCACTAATAATGCGATGCAAAATTATTTAATTACCCACACCGCGTCTGCTATTGTTTATATTAAGGCTGGCAAATGAATTATCAAGGATAAAAACATAGTATAGTGTATTAAATATAAAAATGTTATAAGATAAAACATCTCAACAGATATACTCAATTATCATGACTTACTCAC
>NZ_JBEOOZ010000020.1:0-63922 GCF_040309625.1 Psychrobacter sp. 78a-MNA-CIBAN-0178 | reverse complement strand
TTTGAAATGCAACACGGCACATCTTACTCTTCAACTCATTCTTTTAAAACGTTGCACTTCTTATTTGAATCTAGGTAATCAAAAAATTTTATTTTTTATATTTATAATCAGGTATATTGAAGGTTGCCTGACTTTAATGATAAGTCATTGAGTTACGACAGTTAATATTTTTGCTTGCGCTGGGTAGATGAGCCAATATTCATCGCTTCACGATATTTGGCCACCGTTCGGCGAGCAATATCGATGCCTTCTGAAAGCAAATGGTCTTTTATGCGACTGTCAGACAGCGGTTTCTTAGGGTCTTCATCCCCTATTAACTGCTTAATCATCGCGCTAATGGCTGTTGATGAGATGTCGCCGTCGCTACTACTGACATGCGAGGAGAAGAAATGCTTAAGCGAAAACAAGCCTTGCGGTGTCAAGATGCTTTTGCTGGTGGTCAACCGCGAGACGGTCGATTCGTGCAAATCAACTTCCTCAGCGATGACCTTTAGAATTAATGGTTGCATGGCAGTCGCCCCATACTGCAAAAAATCTTGCTGATAGCGCACGATACTGGTCGCTACCTTTAATAAGTTTTGATTGCGCTCTTCAATACTACGAATAAATAGCCGCGCATCGGTGAGGTTTTCACGCAAGTATTGATTGTCTGGGCTGTCATCGCCGCGCTTGACCAAATTGGCATATTCTTGATTGACCCGTAGTTTTGGTAAGGTGTCAGGATTCAGGCGTACCTGCCAGCCATCGACTTGCGCAGTCGCATCGGCTCTGTTGCCATTACTGATGTTCTGAGTATGGTGGCGACGGATAGGCGTAACCAGCACATCAGGGATATCATAGCTGGCAGGTGGTTGCGCGTAGTCTGGCTGATAGCTTTGAAACAGTAGACCTGGCGAAGGATTTAAGCTGCGCAATAGAGTAAGCGCCGGGGTAATCTGCGCAGGCGCCAACCCTGTGCGCTCAGTCAGCGCCTTGATATTATTACTGACCAGATGCTCACTGGCGGACAATAGCGCTTGCGCTTCTTTTAGATAGCGAGTATCAGCATCGAGCTTGGCCAGCTGAATCGCTAAGCATTCACTCAGATTGCGCGCACCAACGCCCAATGGATCACACGATTGAATAACACGCAGTACCGCCATGACTTCATCGTGCTCAACGCGCTCTTCCCATTGATAGAAGCTTGCCATGGTCTCAAAGCTTTGTAGTAACTCGTCAATATCGAGGCGCACAAAGCCCATATCATCCATCGAGTCCATCAGATATTCTGCAATCAGCGTGTCCGTTTCGGAGAGACGCTTAAAGTTAAGCTGCCAACGTACATGGTCTTGAATCGTCGCGCAGGTGCCACCTTGATAGCTATCAAACTCATCATAATCTGGTCGTGCTAGTGCACTGGAGGCACTGCCCGCACTGAAATGACTGGCATCAAAACTGTCCGTATCAAAGCGCCCATAGTCATCGTTATCCAGCGCTTGATAATCTATCGCGCCATCATCGACACCAGACTGTTGCAGCTTATCGAAGCTATCCATGGAGCCATCACTATAGTCGTTCGTACTGTCATCATCATAAGTGGCAGTGCTCGATGACGCGGCGAATGAATCAGCGCTAGCACCTTGGTTCCAAGTATCGAGGGTTAATGGCTCACTAAACTCCTCCCTCATCGCATCATTAATGCTCTCGTACTCGTCTTCCTCCTCCTCGATACGTTCGAGCAGCGGATTACTATCCAGCTTGGCCTGAACCTCTTGCGCAAGCTCAAGACTAGAGAGCTGCAGCAATTTGATGGCTTGCTGCATTTGCGGGGTGAGCTTCTGTGACGTGCTTAGCGTGGTCGCCAATCCGAACGACATACTCATGGGTAGCTTATTACACTCCAATCGTGGTGGTATAGTCGACCCGATATAAATCAGATACGTTATCAGGCTTGCTTAGTCTACTAGTGGCCGTAGTGTCACGCACATGCCTTTGCCTTTCTGGTGTCTCAATTATATCAAATCGACTATGTGTTATGCTGATTCAGGCGGTGACTTTATGATATCAGGTCATGACGATAGCATTTTTTGCCACAATTTTGCTATGATAATTTATACCCTATGCGCATGAGTTTTTGACTTCTATCTCACAAAGCCGCTTAGTCACCAGCATGATGGGCTGAATAAATAGAGTCCTACGTGTATATAATCTATTAATAATGACAAGCCTCTTATGATAACAAAGGTGAGATAAGCGCCTTGTCAGCTTAAAGATAACTGAGAAACAAACGATGAATAAACCTATAAATAATGCGCAATTTACCATTGCCGCTATCCAAATGAACAGCCAGCAAAACATTGACAATAACTTAGCGGACATAAAAGCCGCCATCATTGATGCTCGCGCCCAAGGTGCTCAGCTGGTTGTGTTACCAGAAAACTGCTGTAGCATGGGTGAGCAATTTGCTACTGCTGAGCAATTTGATGCCCTGTCAGCGTCGTTGGCAGACTACGCCCGCACCTATGGCATTTATGTGCTGGTCGGCTCCCTACCCTGCGCTTATCGCCCAGATGGGTTGGTCGTACCTGATGGTAGATTGCGCCAAGTCAGCCAGTTATTTGCCCCTGATGGCAAAAGGGTTGCACGCTATGACAAAATTCATTTATTTACAGCGACGGTAGCAGATAAGCAAGGCAGCTATAATGAAGCCGCCACGTTTGAGCCGGGCACGCAGACAGTGGTTGTACCGATTGAGGTAAATGATGCTGTTTATCAATTGGGCATGATGGTCTGCTTTGACTTACGTTTCCCTGCTTTGGCGCAGCGTTTGCGCCAAGCAGGTGCTGACCTATTGAGCGCGCCATCCGCCTTTACTTATTTGACGGGACAAGCACACTGGTCGCTGTTGCTGCGTGCACGTGCGCTAGACAGTCAATGTATGGTGATTGGCGCGGCACAAGGTGGCGATCATGTCTATAAAAATGGGAGTACGCGACAGACGTGGGGACATACTACCATTACCACTTATGATGGCACCATTATAAATAGCTATGATAATAGTGAACTAAATAGTCAAGCGGTGACTGAAAAACAGAAAAATTATGAAGTCATATTGGCAACTTTTGATAAAGAAGCTCAAGCCCAAGGGCGGCAAAAGATGCCTATCTTTGACTGTCATCGTTTGGCTTAAGGGTCGATCTGGTCTATTTTAAAATAAAGCTTTTAGAAGAAAGCTTTTAGAGCTTTAAATTTTAGAACGTTAGCCTTTAGAAAATTCATATTCTACGTTGAATCTTTGTCATTCTGCGCATGCGTGGCACGCGGATGTGCGCGATCATAGACTTGTGTCAATTTAGCAAAATCTACATGGGTATAGATTTGCGTCGTGCTAATATCGCTATGCCCAAGCATCTCTTGTACCGCCCGCAGATCACCGCTGCCAGATAGCATGTGCGAGGCAAAGCAATGGCGTAATAGATGCGGATACATATTTTGCGCAATGCCTGCCCGCGTTGCCGCGACTTTTAGACGTTGCTGCACTGCCCGCGTTGACAAGCGTGTGCCCAATTTTTCACTGATAAATAGCGCCGTGTCCATCTGCTCCACCCACAGGTTACGATGCGGTAGATAACGGCTAATTGCTTCTGCGGCTTTTACACCTAACGGTACTATGCGCGTCTTATTGCCTTTACCAGTTACTCGTACTCGCAATTCGGACAAATCCATATCTGCCATATCTAGGGCGACCAATTCGCCGACCCGTAGACCGCTGCTATAAAGCAGTTCAAACATCGCTTTATCACGCAACCATAAGCGTGCTTGTTCTGGCGTATCAGGGATTTCTTGATCTAGCAATTGCGTCAGTAAATCCACGTCGGCGATCGACGGTAGCGGCCTAGGACTGCGTTTAAGCTGATAGCCGGTCGTTGGATTGATACGCGCCAAATCCTCCTCGATTAGCCAGCCGTAAAAGTGGCGGATGGCGGACAGCTCTTGCTGGACGCTAGCAAGCGCAAGTTTGTCCTCATCGAGTCGTTGGCTAATATGCTGCGCCAGTTGGCGTTTATCGCAGCGTGTCCACGTCAGGCGCTTGCCGCGTAAAAACAGCGCCAACTGGTTTAGTCCAGCAAAATAAGCGGTCAATGTATGTGCTGAATGATTGCGCACTGACAAAGTGTTTAGCCAACGATGTACTGGTGCCAATAATTCTCGTAGCACAGCGTCTGGCTCTATCGTGGCTGCCAGCTCAGCGGATAGCCATGATTTTGACTTAGAGTCTACTGTAGGCGCTGTCGTCATTGTCTATTAGCCTTCTGGATTGGGCTTGATGCCCGCTTGCGCCATTAAGCCATCTGGGCTAAATACGCCCTCATAAACAAAGGCGGTCGGCCCCGTCATCATGACCGAATAGCCCGGCTGCCATTTAATAATCATGCTACCGCCATAAAGTTGCGCGCGCACATCTTCGCCTTCATCAAGCCAGCCTTCACGGACACCGATAGCCACTGCTGCACAGGCACCCGTCCCACAGGCTTGGGTCTCACCGACGCCGCGTTCATAGACACGTAGGCGAATATGGCGCTGGTTCATCACTTGCATAAAGCCGACATTGACACGGTCGGGAAAGGCCGGATGCGATTCAATCGCTTTGCCCAAGGTTTCAACGTCAGCATCAAGTACATCGTCAACCTTGATCACCGCATGTGGGTTGCCCATATTGGCAACATAAAGCTGCACAGGCGTCCCATTAACGTCTAAATGAAAAGCGTTTTGGATTTTGGTGGTGGCTCGCGGGGTAAATGGAATCTCGCTTGGCTCAAATTTCGGCTTGCCCATATCGACCTCTACCCAACCGTAGCGATCAGTCGTCAACGAAATAATACCACTCGCCGTCTCAACACGCAGACGCTGCTTAAATGACAGCTTACGCGCTTGGACAAAACGGGCAAAACAGCGGGCGCCATTGCCGCACTGCTCAACCTCGGTGCCATCGGTATTAAAAATACGATAACTAAAATCAACGTCAGGGCGCATGGGTGGCTCAACCACGAGCAATTGGTCAAAGCCAATGCCCAGATGACGATCACCCAATAATTGCACCAAGTCCTTGGTCAAGTCTAAGCGCTGAGTCACCAAATCGATGACCATGAAATCATTGCCCAGACCATGCATTTTTGTAAATTCTATGAGCATATCCTTGAGTCCTATCCTATTTTTATGTATGCGTTATATTAGCACGCTGTCAGATACAATGATAATTATCAGCGCTATCAAATACTAAGTTATATTTCTCCCTTAAAACCAACACCTTGATAAATTTCTACCATAAAAAAACCCACTATCAGCACGATAGTGGGTTTTTTAATATTCAAATATCGCGGAAATAATATTAATCAGCTTGCCACAATGTCTCATCTGCATATAGCGCTTCAATGGTTTCACGTTTGCGAATCAATTGATGAAGATTTCCGGACACCATTACTTCACTGGCACGCGGACGCGAATTATAATTGCTACTCATGGCAAAGCCATAAGCACCGGCACCCGTTATCGCTAAAACATCATCTGTAGCGAGCGACAATAAACGGTCTTTTGCTAAAAAGTCCCCTGTCTCGCAAATCGCACCAACGATATCCCACGGCTGCGTACCATCAGTATCCAAGCCTTTATTCGGTAACGTTTCAGGAATCACCGCCATTTCAGCTTGGTACAAAGCCGGACGAATTAAATCGTTCATCGCCGCATCAACAATGGCAAAATTCTTGTGCTCAGTTGGCTTTAATACGTCAACTGTGGTCAATAAGATACCAGCATTGGCCACAATACTACGACCGGGCTCAAAGAATACCGTCAGGCCAAGTGCGCTTAATTTAGGCAATAACGCCTCGGCAAACTCATCGATAGAGACAGGCGTTTCATCAATATAACGTACCCCTAAGCCGCCGCCCAAATCGATATGACGTAGCTCGATACCTTTGTCACGCAGGCTATGCACCAGTTCAATAACCTTATCGAGTGCGGCAACAAATGGTGCAACCTCAGTCAATTGCGAGCCAATATGACAATCAATCCCGACGATATCGATATGCGATAATTCTGCTGCTTGTTGATAGACCGCGACCGCATCTTCATGGGCGATGCCGAATTTGTTGTCTTTTAAGCCAGTTGAGATATAAGGATGGGTGTTGGCGTCGACGTCTGGATTGACCCGTAGTGAGATTGGTGCAGCTTTATCTAACTGCTGAGCGACCTCATTGATTAAGGTCAGCTCACTAATGGACTCGACATTAAAGCAGCCAATACCTTGGGTCAGAGCATATTCGATATCACTTTTGGTTTTACCCACGCCTGAAAAAACGACCTTGCTAGCGTGTCCACCTGCCGCCAGTACTCGCATGAGCTCACCACGCGAGACAATATCAAACCCTGCACCTGCTTGTGCTAATACGCCAAGAACGGCAAGATTAGAATTGGCTTTTACCGCATAACAAACCTGATGCGTTAGACTGGCAAAGCTATCGGTATAGGCTTGATAGACATCTAATATCGCCTGCTTTGAATACACATAACAGGGCGTACCATAATGCTTGGCCAATGCTGCAACACTCACCTGCTCCATATATAAAGCGTCGTCGCGATAGTGCAGTGCTGGTAAATGGGCGGTCAAGGCTTGAGGATCGACATACAATCCTTGCTCAGTTTGGGTCGTGACTGACTCACCAAGGGTAGACTCGGTGATGCCGGTTTGTTGCTCAGAATGACTCATATAAACTTCTCTAATTTCATCAGGTTATCAAGGGTAAAGGTTATCGATTGAATAGAGGACATGTCCTAATAGTCGTTAGGATCGGTACTCGGCTCAGGCAATACTTGCTGCTGCTCTAGGTAGCGCTCTTTTTGATAGTTATCGTCATCGACACCAGCGAAAGCAGCGTCTTGCGGATTGCTGGTACTATTGAGTCTACCGGTACTTTCTTGCACGGTTTGGCTACTGGAATCTACTAAATATAAATCGCCTTTTTGCCCGCAGCCTGATACGCCAAGCATCAC
Source organism: Psychrobacter sp. 78a-MNA-CIBAN-0178 (assembly GCF_040309625.1). Taxonomy (NCBI): domain Bacteria; kingdom Pseudomonadati; phylum Pseudomonadota; class Gammaproteobacteria; order Moraxellales; family Moraxellaceae; genus Psychrobacter; species Psychrobacter sp. 78a-MNA-CIBAN-0178. The sequence goes on along the minus strand of NZ_JBEOOZ010000020.1, from coordinate 56,893 downwards.
GCTACTGCCAATGAGAAAAGTATAGAAGGCTCGGCGACTACCGCTAACCAATACGTCAGCAGATTTAGGCTTCAAAAAATGGTGTTTAATAAACATAGCGTAGAGAACCTTTAACGTTGCAATGCTGTGGAGGCGCTAAAATAAGCCGTATAAGTAAAAAACCAAATGAAAATTGGATCACCAAAACAGGGACGACACAACAAGGTTTAATCATAGCATTATTCTATAAAGCTGTGCGCATAGTGACTATAAACCATGTAGTAGCAATCATACTAGCATTGACACTAGCGCTCAGAAATCTATCGATTAGTATCACCCGAAAATCCATCAAGAATTGATAGTCATATTAGAGGCTGTTGAACATTCAAATATTAGGTCTACTGATATCCATTTTTCTTGCTTGCTGTGCCTGCGCAGACAGAGGCTACAAAAAATTGATATCATCGATACTGTCGCGTTTTTAGGGTATTTTAACTATAGCTGCAACTGTGTCTCTAAAAGCAATGTCAGATAACCGATTTTTTTAGCAAATAGCGAGATGAAAGTTCTTCGACAAACTTTCTTACAATTTATATTGCGAATGGGTTTAGTGCTTTAGCCGCTATTAAACACCAGTGATACTCGGTGTACAGTTGTATCAATTACACCCTCAGTACTGAATTTAAACCTTATCGTGGTCGTGGTATACGCACAAAAATATGTTACATTATAGTCAAACCTTGCAGCTGTGACGAGGCGCTCGCCAGCGACTCATCGACACTTATCAAGTATGGCAGTGCGAGAATGACCAAAATCAGCACTATTCTTGTTTGACCTATGTCAGCGTGAATACGGCTGGTTTTTGTTTATTTAACCCGTGTTAATCTATAATGATTCACCACTTATAAAATATAATCTAAGGATAGAGTATGAGCGCCGGCGTAACCACCACTTTTGACGATAAAAATTCTGACACATCAACCCTAACCAATCCTACCCTAGTACTTAACTGCGGTTCTTCTTCTATCAAATACGCGCTTATTAGCGATGACGAAACAACTCGTATCACTGGTCTGGCTGAAAACTTAGGCCTCGATACTGCCCGCATCAAACACACCACCTTAAACGGCGAAAAACTCGAAATCTCTATTCCCGGTGGTCGTCATAAGCTAGCACTACAAAAAATCCTTGAACTCCTTGAGCAGTATCACTTTATCGCGGTTGGTCATCGCGTGGTGCATGGTGGCCGTGAATACTCTGAAGCCGTACGCGTGGACGATCATGTTCTGGAAGAGGTAAAGCGTCTAAAAGTATTGGCACCGCTACACAACCCTGCCAATGCCTTGGGTATCGAAGCGGTACAAGCTATTTATCCTGATATTCCACAAGTGGTCGTGTTTGATACCGCCTTCCATCAAACCATGCCACCGGTGGCCTTTCGTTATCCGCTGCCAAAAGCCCTTTACGAAGAGCATAAAATTCGCCGTTATGGCTTCCATGGTACGTCTCATGCGTATGTGTCAGAACGCGCCAGCGAAATTACGAGCGCGAAAGGTCCACATGGTTGGCTCACCGCGCATTTGGGTAATGGTTGCTCAGCGACTGCTGTCTATGATGGCAAAAGTCTTGATACCAGCATGGGGCTGACGCCGCTTGAAGGTCTAATGATGGGCACGCGCAGCGGTGATGTAGACCCAAGCTTACATATCCACCTGAAGCGTCAACTGGGCATGAGCCTAGAAGAAATTGATAAAATGCTCAATAGCGACAGTGGTCTGCTCGGTATTTCAGGCTTATCAAATGATTTGCGTACCATTGAGCAAGCGGCTAACGAAGGTCATACAGATGCCAAGCTCGCTATCGAGATGTTCTGCTATCGTGTCGCTAAATATCTTGCCAGCTTAAGCTGTGCCCTACCTAATTTTACGGGCATTGTCTTTACTGGCGGTATCGGTGAAAACTCTCTCACCACGCGCACGCGCATTTTGGAGATGATGCCGCATTTTGGTATCAAAGTAGATGCCGATAAGAATGCTCATTTGGTTGGTGGTAGCGAAGGCAGTTTCCACGGTGATGGTAGCACCATTGAGCTGTGGGTTGTACCGACCGATGAAGAGCTCCGTATCGCCCAAGAAACCTGTCATGCTTTGGGTTTAAAATAAGTCTGATGGCTTTATGAACATTTAGACGTTTTTCTCATGCCATCAAGGATGGATTGAGCTTTAAAAATATAATAAACAGTAGGATACACTATGCAAACCATTTTACTTGTTCCTATCAGTCGCGGTATCGGGGTGACGTCAGCCGCGCTTGGTCTGATTCGCGCCTTTGACTATAACGGTATCAAAGCCGGCTTTATGAAGCCGTTTTTGCAAGATGACACGCTGGACAAACAACACAGCTTGGACAGCTCAAGTGCGTTGACCATGCATGCCTTTGGTCTCAACCCACCTCAATCTATCAGCCGTCAGCACGTCGAGCGCATGATTGGGGATGACAATCTTGATGACTTGATGGAAGAGGTCGTCGGCAATTATCATACGCTTGGGGATGATTATGATGTGGTCATCTGCGAAGGCTTGGTATCAACCACCGAGACCTCTTATGCCTCACAAATCAACCGCGCGATTGCTCATGCGTTAGATGCCAAAATTATATTTGTCAGCACCGCTGATACTGGCAAGCCTGCCTACTTAGCCGATAAGTTAGATGTACACGCCCGCGAATTTGGCGGTATGGCAAGCAGTCGTACCTTGGGCTGCATCTTAATGCGCGTCCACGATGTACCCAATACTTTTGAGACCCAGCCGGTTGCTCCGGGTGAAGCGATAATCAGCTTGGACAGCACGTTCATACAAGAAGTGCAGCGGCTGTCACCGTTTTTTAATACCGAACAATTTCACTTAATCGGTGTGGTGCCATTTAGCGACTCACTATCCGTGCCACGTACTTGGGATATCGCCACCGAGCTTGACGCTACTTGGCTCAATGTCGGTGAGGCAAAAACACGTCGTATCAATCGTATCAGCTTAACCGCACGCTCAGTGGCACGCATCGACGAAGTCTTCAAACGTGGCACCCTGATCGTCGTCCCCGGTGATCGTGATGATTTGTTATTGGCTGCAGGGCTAGCCTGTATCAACGGTATCCCATTGGCAGGGTTGGTATTGACCGGTGGCGTCGTGCCAAGCCCGACAGTGGCTGAGCTTTGGCAATCAGCGCTCAAAACTGGCATTCCTGTCATGAGTGTCGAAAGCGACAGCTTTGAGACGGTACAGAGCCTCATGCACATGAGCTCTGAGATTCCAAGCGATGATGTGGCACGCGCAGAAGAAGTGGCTCGTTATGTGGCAGCACACTTGGATCTGAGCTGGATTAAAGCATACTTTAGCCAAAATCATGAGCCGCGCTTGTCTCCTTCGGCATTCCGCCATCAAGTGGTTAAAAAAGCCCAAAATGCCAAAAAACGCATCGTGCTACCAGAAGGCTCTGAGCCTCGTACTGTAGAAGCGGCCTGTATTTGTCAAAGCCGTGGTATCGCCAATTGCGTGCTGCTTGCCAAGCGCGCAGACGTTGAGCAAGTGGCTAAAAACCGTGACTTAACCCTGCCAGAAGGTCTAGAGATTCTCGACCCTGACACCCTCGATATGAGCAAATATATCGCTGCGGTCGTTGAACGTCGTAAAGGCAAAACTGGCGCAGACGTCGCTGCTGAATACCTGAAAGATACCGTGTACTTGGGTACCATCATGCTACAGATGGACGAAGTCGATGGCTTGGTTTCGGGTGCGATTCATACCACTGCCAACACCGTCCGCCCAGCATTCCAGTTGATTAAGACCGCGCCGCAGTACTCTTTGGTATCGTCTGTGTTCTTTATGCTATTGCCTGAGCAAGTGGTCGTCTATGGTGACTGCGCCATCAACCCAGATCCCAATGCGGAAGAGCTGGCAGAGATTGCCATCCAATCGGCACAGTCTGCAGCAGCCTTTGGCATCGATCCAAAAGTCGCGATGATTAGCTACTCAACTGGCTCATCTGGAACCGGTGCTGATGTCGAAAAAGTCACCCGCGCCACCCAAATCGTCCGCGAGCGCGCACCGAATCTAAAAGTCGATGGGCCGTTACAGTATGATGCGGCATCGGTCATGAGTGTGGGCAAGCAAAAAGCGCCAGATTCGCCTGTTGCTGGACAGGCCAATGTCTTTATCTTCCCAGACCTCAATACGGGTAACACCACTTATAAAGCGGTACAACGTAGCGCCAATGTCGTCAGTGTTGGGCCGATGCTACAAGGTTTGAATAAACCCGTGAACGATCTGTCACGTGGTGCCTTAGTCGATGATATCGTCTATACCATCGCCCTAACCGCCATCCAAGCGCATAGCGATCTTATTTAATCATTGCATGCTTTGGCTTAAAATCATGAGGCAATTGAGCCGATTATCACTATGATAGTCGGCTTTTTTAATAGGAATAAACCCTAGTCACAATTATTCTTAATCATTGGTTTCTTAGCAAGTTATTATCAGCTAATGACAACGGCACGCCTGCCCTCTACAATGCAAGACTGGCTCATTTGCGTCGCTTATTTTCTTCTTAACTATTTATTTTTAGCCATCCTATTATTTTTAACAATCCATTTAATTTTAATAATCCTATGTCAGATATAGTCTTTCAGCAGAAAAAAGAAAATCAAAACACGACTGCACCCGCCATTCGTGCCTATTTGGGTGGCTCATTTGATCCTGTACATAACGGTCATTTGCAAATGGCGATGTACGTCTATCAGCACTTATTCCCGATAGCCAAGCAACAACAGCGCGCGCTGCAGGTGTCATTATTGCCCAATGCCCGCTCGCCCTTTAAGGATAAAAGCACCAATCCGGAGCACCGCCTAGCGATGCTAAAGCGAGCGACGCAAGAGTCGCCACTACAGATTAGTGAGCTTGAGCTGTGGCAGACGCCGCCCGTCTATACAATCGATAGTGTGCGCACGTTAAGACGACGCTACCCAAACGACAGCTTGATATTTATCATGGGCATGGACAGCGCGCGCAGCTTAGATAAATGGAAAGATGGACTTAGGCTGACAGAGGATGTCAATCTCTGGATTTTTAATCGCGAGGAAAATGCTGAGTTTTATAAAAATCTCCCTGAGACCACGTTACCAACCCCATTAAAATCGCAACTTCCTATGCCGCTGCCATCCTTAATTGTTGATTCAGTTACAGAGCTTGTGATACCGCCTACTCGACATTTAACAGACAGTCCTATCTTGAAAAGCAGTCATCAAGGTCGCATCTATCTAGACATGCGTCCTGTCTTAGCCATATCGAGTACACAGTTACGCCAGCAGCTACAGCGGGCTGCCCATCAAGTAAATATATTGCCCGCTGCCGAAACGCAAATCACATCTATACCGCCAATAAATGATATCATTAGCAATACTGAATTCAATCCATTCGCTAAATGGCTAAATCCTGCTGTTTATCAATATATTATTGCCCATCAGCTATATTCTGCTGCTCAATTCCGTTAAAATCGCCTTATCTTTGTTTTTTTGTCTATCCTATCTCCATACATCACTGCCTATATCGGTTCAGTGCGAGATGACAAATTGACGATTGACCCCTTTATTTTTAATATTTACGATTTAAGAGATTACATTTTATGATCAACACCATGAATGACGAACGCTTGCAAGAGTGTTTAACCCTTGTCCAAAGCGCTCTAGATGATATGAAAGCGAAAAACATTACCGTAATGGATGTCGAGAGCTTAACTGACGTAATGGAGCGCATCGTCATCGCTGACGGTACGTCTAAGCGCCATGTGCGCGCGATGGCTGACAGTGTCGGCGCTGAAGCCAAGCAAGCGGGCTTTATGCCACTTGGTCGCGAAGGCGGCATCGACTCTGACTGGACCTTGATTGATTTGGGCGCTGTGGTCGTGCATATGATGACCCCGCAAGCGCGTGAATTCTATGACTTAGAAGGTCTATGGTCATCGCCTGAGCAATTGGCTGAGCTTGTCGCCACGCCGCGTGAAAAGAAAACAGCCGGTCGCCGCAATAAAAACAAATGATAGTGTTTATTACCTAATCAATAGAAAATGCAAAACCAAAAAGACCAGATACTTATTCTGGTCTTTTTTTATTTAAATTTTAGATTGTTGATAAACTCTAAAGCACTGATAAATTTTAAAATACTAAAACCGTATAATCAGACAAATGATTAGGCTAAGATAATACTCGTCATGACTCCCAACAATGACATCGCCATACCTCTAGTAAACCCCTATAGATTAGGAAAATTCATGAGCATACAATCCTTTAGCCAAAAAAATACCTCTGATTTTAACCAGCCTCTACCACTGCATATTGCCAACCTCACCTGCGTCCGTGCTGGCAAAGCCATGCCATTCGCCCGTGAACAGATGAGCGCTATCGACAAAGCGCCAATCAAAGCGCCCGTTACCGTCAACTTTATGGGCTTAAGCACCGATGAACAAGCTGACCGACGCCATCATGGTGGTCCGCTAAAAGCCGTGCATCAATTACCCATCGCTACTTATGACAAGATTAACGCTGAGTTTGGCTTAAAGGTGCGTATCGGTACTTTAGGGGAAAATCTGACGACCGAAGCGGTGAATGGTTTGCCAGAGATGGATGAATCGACTGTTTGTATTGGAGACGTCTATCAGTATGGGCAATATGATCAAGACAAAAAAGACAGTGAAGAAAGCGTGCAGTTACGCATCGTCCAACCACGACGACCTTGCTACAAAATCAATGACCAAATCGGACAGTTCACCAAAGTACCCAATATCGCTGCATGGGTGACTAAGCAAGGTATCGCTGGCTGGTACTTTCAAGTGGTACGTGATGGGCTGATTGACGCTGACTTGCCTGTCTATCTCATCGAACGTCCTTATCCGTTTGCCACCCTTGAAGCACTGTGGCAACTGTCGAACTCAAAAGAAAAGTTTGACGCAGATGTCATTGAGCCATGGCTTGCGATTGAGTACTTGGAAGATAGCTGGAAAACCGTTTTGGCTAAAAAAATTCAAAAGGATTGAGAAAGCATTGCTCAGAAAAAACCGTTATGATGACTTTCTTATTTAGAATCGATAATTCTTACGCCCTCATAATGACAGCAAGGTTTTTCATGTCCCAAACTCATTTTATAATCAGCGGTATTTCGCTCTCATTTTCTAATAATCAAGGAGGATTATATGAGCGACAAGACTGAAAGTATCAGCTACCTGCAAGCGATTGCGATTAGCGTCGGCGCGATTATCGGCTGGGGTGCTTATGTCATGCCGGGCGATTTATTTTTGCCGCAGTCGCAGCTGTTAGGCTCTTCTGTTGCCATTATCATTGGTACGTTGGCCATTTATATGGTGGCGCGCGCTTATATTAATTTACTGACCCAAACGCCAGAGAACGAATCGGGCGGTATCTATTGGATTGAGAAGTATCTTAATAGAAAACACGCCTATGTTTATGGCTGGGGCGTGGCAATAGGCTATATCTCCATCGTCGCGCTCAATATATCAGCCGTCGCCTTGCTGTTAAGATATCTGCTACCGAGCAGCTTACAAATAGGCTATTTGTACACGATTGCTGGTTGGGAGGTCTACGCCAGCGAGGTGTTCCTATGTAGTGCCGCTATCATTTTATTCAGCTATATCAACTTAAAGGGTGTGCGCGTCGGGGCGAAAATCCAATTGTATATCGCCCTATTTATGATTCTGTCGGTCAGCGCGCTGTTTTTTGCCTCGCTTTGGGCGACGCCAACGACACAAGCATTTTTGCCCACGGATATGCAAAGCAGCTCTATCACCAGTTTGGCATGGTTGCCTATTCTGGCGGTGATGCCGTGGGCGTACGTCGGCTTTGAGACCACGCCGCAGATATCCAAAGCGATTAGCGACTCAAAAACCAAAACCAAAAGTATCATCTTAATCTCGCTAGTCGCTGGTGTTTTGTTCTATTTTGTGATCAATTACTTTACCGCCCTCAATATGAACTTTGATTATCAAGCGATTAAAGACAGCAATTGGGCGACAGGTGAAGGCATAGACAATCGTATCGGTAGCATTGGTATTTGGCTGCTATCCATTGCCATGATTGGCTCGATACTGAGCGGTATCAATGGCTTTATACTATCGTCAGTCAAGCTGCTAGAATCGATGGGAGACTCGTCTTTATTACCCAGTATTTTTACTGATAAAAATCATCGATTTAGTAAGACGAAAACGGTGATGCTGATCGCTTTGGTATGTCTGTTCTCACCTTGGCTTGGCAGAAACTATTTGCTCGATATCGTTAGTATGGCTTCCTTAGGCATTACCGTTGGTTTTGCTTATGTTACGACTGCCGACCTCATCAATGAGCGCAAAAAGAAGCAAGCAGGTCTGCTAAATTATCTTTCGGTATTGATTAGTATCATCTTTATCTCATTATTACTGCTGCCCTTTTCACCCGCGGCGTTATCGCTGAATGCTTATATACTGTTAGGCTTCTTTATTATTTTGGGCGCAATTGGTTATAAGAGAATCATTCCAGTGAATGAGGGAAATAGCCTTCAATAATGCGCTAAATAAGCTGAAACAAAGCACCCTTTTACCTTTAACACAGAGCATTTCATGGCAAAAAATATTACCTCGATTGCGTTAGCGTCAGTATTAACACTGTTTATGACCCTGCCACTCATCGGCTGCGTGGCAACGACAGCGCCGCGTTATACGATCGACAGCGATACCTATCAAGCTACCGGTAAAAGCCAGCGCATCAAAACCATCATCCTGCACTACACGGTCTCAGACAATGACCGATCTATAAAAACGTTGACCACGGGTGACGTCAGCGCTCACTATCTGGTTTTGGCCAATGACGATGACAAGATTTACAATTTAGTACCTGAGAGCGAGCGCGCTTGGCACGCGGGCGATGGCGGCTTTTCGGGTAGAACCATTCTCAATGACACCTCTATCGGTATCGAAATCGTCAACGCTGGCATTCAGCCTCAGTATAGAAATGCGCTAAAGAGCGACGACCTCGACTATCATCCTTACGAGCATTATGTGGCGTTTGATGAATTGCAGATTAAAAAGGTCGCGCAATTGGTACAGGATATTGCCACGCGCTATGACATCTCACCGAAGAACATCATCGGTCATGCCGATATGGCACCCTCGCGCAAGATTGATCCGGGTGCGAAGTTCCCTTGGCAACTGCTATATGAGCAATATGGTATCGGCGCTTGGTACGATGCCTTTGATAAACAGTTCTTTATGAATCAAGACGCGTTTGCAGCGGCAACGATACCTGAGATCAAGCAAGCCTTTCGCCGTTATGGTTATCAAATCAATGATACTAATGAATGGGATAAAGCAAGCCGTGATGTGATTTATGCGTTTCAGTTGCACTTTCGACCACAGCAGCCAACGGGCAAGATGGATGTGGAGACCTATGCTATCCTAAAAGCCCTGAATAAGAAGTATGCTGGTCGGGATGACTTCTACTAAAATTAGGTATTAGGCCTTAATAATTAATTGATAGTAGATACTAAATAAAATAGATAGTTCGTATTAGAACGCGTGACTGAAATAATTTTTCTGGCTTGCTGTGCCTACGCTGTCAGAGGCTGCGAAACATTTATTCCAGTCACACTGTATGGTTCTTATATTGAACTGACTAGATAAACATAATGAAAAAGGAAATACTATGAGCACATTGTTTAGCGTAAATTTGAATAAATTGGCTTTAATCCGTAACTCTCGCGGTACTGACTACCCTAACCTGTTGACCTTTGTGAAAAAGCTGATTGACCTAGGTGTCAAAGGCTTTACCGTACACCCGAGACCCGATGAGCGACATATCAGATACCAAGATGTCTATGATATCAGTGCATTCTTAAAGGACTATCCAGAGATTGAGTTCAATATCGAAGGGAATCCAAACGAGCAGTTCTTAAAGATTATCCGTGAGGTAAAGCCGCATCAATGTACGCTCGTGCCAGACAGCGACGATCAGCTGACCTCTGATCATGGCTTTGATATCATCACTCACCATGAGTTTTTATCAACGTTAAGCAAAGAGCTACAAGCCTTTGGTACACGCTGCGCAGTATTTATCGACCCTGATATCGAACAAATCAAAGCGGTCATCGAGAGTGAGGTACAGACGATAGAGATGTATACCGAAGAATGGGCACGCGCCTACAGTAATGGTAAGAGCGATGACAAGTTTGATTTCGATGAGGTCAAGCAACGCTTTAGCGACTGTATTAATCTAGCCAATCAAAACGGCATCCGCGTCAATGCGGGTCATGATCTGAACTTAGACAATTTAGCCGATTTGCTCAGTCTTGGTGACGTCGCGGAAGTATCGATTGGTCACGCTTTCACTATCGAGTCGCTTGAGCAAGGGATGGATAACGTCGTTGGTCAGTATTTGGCGATTTGTGATTAAAGAGAATTAGGAGGAATAAATATGAGTGAATCAAAACGTGAAGAGCAACAAGACGATCTTGAGAAATACTTGGAAGAAAAAGCCAAGCAAGATCAGGAAAAAGAACAAGAGTCTGAGCCGCTCTCTGCTTATGATGCTTGTGTGCTAAAGGAAAGTGCTAAGATTCATGAGTTGATTGCTGAGGCACAGAAAGAAGGTAAGAAATGATTTGAGCGTTAGCTAGCGACACAAAGTTCGAAATACTATTGCATTATGCAAATATCTTAAAACTGAAAACGACCTATAGCGCGAGTACTATGATAAAACCTAACTTCGAAGTCATGGCATCATACAATGCTCTAATGAACAAAAGAATATGTGACAGTATTTCAACTACCTCTGAGAATATTTTATGGGAAAATAAAAAGGCATTTTTTGGTTCTATATTAGGCACATTGAATCACCTAATGGTAGGCGACTTAATTTGGCTCAATCGCTTAAACCACCATCCTAGCTATCCAACAGGGTTTAAAGCTCTAGAATTGTTAAAAGATTTTCCATTACCTACTAAACTTACTCAGATTTTATATGATGACAAACAGGATTTCAGTAGAAATAGGCAGGCTTTAGATCAGATAATTATTAGATTCGTTGAAGGATCAGATGAAAGCGATTATTCAAAAAACTTGAGTTATCGAAATACTAATAACGATACCTTTAATAAGCCCTTTTCTTTGTTGCTACAACATTTTTTTAATCACCAAACTCATCATCGTGGGCAAGTAACTACTTTACTCTTTCAGATAGATATTGATATAGGGGAGACAGATCTACTGATGTTGATTCCAAATGTAGATTATGAAAATTTGTAGGTTGGTGTCTAGGCACTAGACCAACATATTATTCGTTTAAATTATTGACCCAAAATCGTTGGGTGTCGCAAGCTCAATCCATGTAATAGAAGAAAGACCCAACCAAGAGAAAGAACAAGAGCCTGAGCCACTCTCTGCCTATGATGCTTGTGTGCTAAAAGAGAGTGATAGGGTTAAGGTGTTGATTGCTGAGGCTCAGGAGCCTAAAAGGGATAAGTAACTGGGAAAAATATGTTTCTAAAGTTTATTTAGCCTCAAATTATATTATTCAATAATGAAGTAGGTTAGTGAGTTCTAACACTAATCTGTAAAGCATAATTTAGTACTTAAAATTAATTCAGAGATACTCTAAACGGCATTAGCGTCAATACTGACTATGATTTAAATTTGGATGGTTTAGCCGATCTGAACGCTCTTAGTGATATTTCTGAGGTGTCAATTGGTCATGCATTTAATATCAGGTCATTGGAGCAAGGCACGGATAACGTGCCGCGTCAGTGTTTGGTAATTTGTAGTTAGGGTTTTGGTTGGTACGTTATTCAAACTCTGTATAATTCTAAATTCATCTAGGGTTTATAGCATGCTAAGCTGGGTATCCGTTAATCTTTCTTGTAATAGCATCAAAATAGTCTATTTGGTATAGATAGGCTATTTTGATGCTACTCTCAGTTTAGACTAAATCGCTTATTTATAATAATATTGAAATCAATTATTCAAAAAAAATTGAGAGCGGCATAAATTACCGAAAATATGTCACAATTCATTTTGTCTAAAGTCTATTTTTTAGATATCAAACTAGTGCAAGGAAAAACATGCAGATCGAGTGTCCTACCTGTAAAGAGGTTAATAAAATAGAATATGAAAATGACATAGAATGTGCAAGTTGTAAAAAAACACTAGAAGGATATTTTTATAAACATTTTAAAAAGCCGCTTATATTAACTTCGTTCATTGTCTCTTTATCTGCATTTGGAGGGTATGAAGTTGGAAAATTTATATCAGATGATCGATATCCAGTGGCAACAGAATATGAATTAATCAATGCCTGCTCTTCTGGTCGACTCCATGCATTATCTCGCGATTCTGTTAAAGAAAAGACTGCTCTGTGCATATGTGCATTAGAAAAAACAATGGCTGATATCAGTCAAAGTGACATTGGAGGAAACGAGAAACAATTTGTTTCTCGTTTTAGGGAAAATATTGCTGCTTGCTACTAACTATTTGCCACGCGGTGAATTGTTACCACGACCACCACCAGAAGGATTGCCTGTAGTGCTTGGGCCGTTTGGTGGCGTATTGTTTGCTGCTCGTACATTAGTAAATTTCAACATAGTTATTATTCCTTTAAATTAAGTAGATGTCCTTGAGGACAAAACCATATTAACTAATGGAAAAAGACAAATGAGGACAACAATCGAAAATAGGATAGAAAAATTGGAAGAGAGCAAGCAATTAATCTCAGAGATTAAGAGAGTTTGCGAACGACTTGGTTGGTCTCAAAAAGAACTTGCTGAAAAAATTTATCTAGAATTAAACGATGATGATAATGAAAAGAATATCGAAGCTTTTTGCTTTGCTTTCGTGAAGCAGTTACAACGTACTACAACAAACCCAGAGCGGCTCAAAGAATACCTCTCAATCATATCAAATCTGCCTGAATTTAAAAAAAGTAGTTTAGTCCTAAATAAATACACTCCTCTTGATCATTTGAGTGATTTTATCCAATACGAAATGCTCAGTATTTCAAAAGACTTAGATAAAAAATTTCATGCTATAGAAATAGCAAAAGATTCGGAAAAGTAACCCGTATTAGTTTAGTGGTAACATAATAAAACCTTCTATAACAGGACAGTACGTAAGGTTTGCGCAGCGTACTAAAAAAACTAATTTATCAAAAAACGGTTATTCGGAGGCTCTTTTTAGCCCCGACTGTAGCGGTATCCTGCTGGTTTGGGCGAGTTGCGGTGGCTAGAGTTTGAGGTGGTGTCGAGGTAACAGCAACATCTCAACTCGTGTCACCGCCTCGCCCAGACTGGCAGATACAAGTGGAAGGCGGGAAATAGCTCCCCTACTCTTAGAAATATCCAAATCCCAAACACAAAAAAGGTGAGCTTTGAGCCCACCTTTTTTATTATCTAAAACAACTCAAACTGTCTTGGCAAATATTAACGCAACCAAGCACGAGCGTTACGGAACATACGCATCCACGCACCGTCCTCATCCCACGCTTCTGGTTTCCAGCTATGGTTATAGGATTTTAAGTTACGCTCAGGATGCGGCATCATAAGCGTGACGCGACCGTCAGTGCTACACAGCCCCGTGACACCGCCGAGCGAACCGTTTGGATTGAGCGGATACGTCTCAGTTGGATGACCTTGGCTATCGACATAACGCATGGCGAGCTGACCGTGTTTTGCCATACCGTCAATCTCGGTGGTATTTAGCGTGGCATAGCCTTCACCGTGCGCCACCGCAATCGGCAAGATGCTGTCTTGCATACCTTTAAACAGGATAGACTTGGTGCGCTCGACTTTGACGTTGACCGTACGCGCCTCAAATCGCGCGGACTTATTGGCGATAAAGCGTGGGAAGTTTTCCGCACCTGGGATGAGATCTTTCAATTGCGCCATCATCTGACAGCCGTTACAGACACCGAGTGAGAAGGTATCCGGACGGGCAAAGAATCGCACAAACTGCATGCGCAACTCGTCATGGAACAAGATAGAATTTGCCCAACCAGAGCCTGCGCCGAGGACATCACCATAACTAAAGCCACCACAAGCGACCAGACCGTCGAAGTCACGTAGATTAATACGACCTTCTAGCAGGTCGCTCATATGTACGTCTACCGCTTCAAAGCCTGCTTGAGTAAAGCCTGCTGCCATTTCTGTCTGACCGTTGACGCCTTGCTCACGTAGGATAGCAACTCTTGGTTTGCTGTTATCAGAATCAGCACGGCTGTTTAAGTAGGGTGCTTCGACTTTTTGATTGAGGTCAAAGTTTGGCGCTGCGATAAGACCTTGGTGGCTAGCATCGCTAATCAAGTCATATTCTTGCTGTACGCAAGCTGGATTGTCACGACGACGCGCGATTTGATAGCTGACCTGACTCCATTCTTGTTGTAATTCGCTACGGCTAAAGCTTAGAGTTTCATTACCCATGTGCAAAGGCGTTTGGATAATTAAGCTGTCTTCTTCCGAGCTTTGACCAACTAGGCTGAGCATATCGCTAACGTTAAATTCTTCTGCCAATTGCATTAATGCGGCGACGTTTTCAGGCAAGACTTGGATGACCGCACCCAGCTCTTCACTGAACAGCTGACCGAGTAAGTTATCATCCGTCAATGACAGCTTGATACCTTGACGGCTGGTGAATTGCATTTCAGCGATAGTCGCTAATAGACCGCCGTCACCAATATCGTGATAGGCACTGATGACGCCTTGCGCATTGCCCGCTTGAACAAAGTTAAAGAAGTCAACTAAGTCGCTTGGCTGTGCTAAATCTGGGCAATCGTTACCCAATTGGCTAAGCGTTTGCGCAAGGATTGAGCCACCAAGGCGTAATTTACCTTTGGATAAATCAATACGGTAGAAGGCGCTATCACCATTAATCAATTCAGGGGTTAAGGTTTTTGCCACGTCAATAACAGGCGCAAAAGCGGTAATGACCAAGCTCATTGGCGAAACGACTGATTTATCCGTGCTGCCCTGCTTAGAATTATTGTCGTCTTCATCCGTCCAGTTAGCACGCATCGATAGCGAATCTTTACCGACTGGAATGGCGATACCCAATGCTGGGCACAGCTCTTCACCGACGGTATATACAGCGTCGAATAATGCCGCATCTTCAACGTCTTCACCACAGGCTGCCATCCAGTTCGCTGACATGGTGATGTCAGATAGCTGTGCAATGCGCGCACCAGCGATGTTAGTAATCGCTTCACCGACTGCGAGTTGTGCCGAGGCTTTTGGACTGATAAGTGCAACAGGCGTACGCTCGCCGACACTCATTGCTTCGCCAGTCATTGGCTGACCATCTAATGCCACTAAGCCAGAAGCCGTCACTGCACAATCTGATACAGGCACTTGATAACGGCCGACATATTGATCGCGTACGACCATACCAGTAATAGAACGATCACCAATGCTAATGAGAAATGATTTACTAGCAACGGTTGGATGACGTAGCACGTCTTTGATTGATACAGCTAAATTAAAATCATTGAGCTCTAGCGGAGGTAACTCATTCTCTTGACGATTAAAACTACGCTGCATCTGCGGCGTACCACCGAGCAATACTTGCATCGGCATATCGACAGGCTGATCGTCTAGCAATTCATCGGCGACATTAAGCTGACGGATTTCGGTCGCTGTACCCAAAATCGCATACGGGCAACGCTCACGCTGACAGATAGCGTCAAACTGATCTTTGCTCTCTGGGCGAATCGCGAGGACATAACGCTCTTGTGCTTCGTTTGACCAAATGGCCATTGGCGACATGCCAGCTTCTAACGATGGAATCTTACGCAAGTTCAGATGCGCGCCCATTTCATGGTCATTAACCAATTCTGGCATCGCATTAGACAGACCACCTGCCCCTACATCATGTAGTGAGACAATTGGGTTGCCGTCTTTACTGTTATTACTTACATCGACATCATCGCCCGTTAGTGCCCAGCAGCGGTCAAGTACTTCTTGGCAACGACGCTCCATCTCAGCGTTATCACGCTGCACGGAGGCAAAGTCTAAGCCTTCATCAAGTGAACCACTATCGACAGAAGAAGCCGCACCGCCGCCAAGACCGATTTGCATCGCAGGGCCACCAAGGACGATCAATAAATCACCCTGGCGAATGGGATTTTTCTCAATCAGGTTGCGTTTGATATTGCCGTAACCCCCTGCCAGCATGATGGGCTTATGATAGCCGCGCATCTCGCTGCCGTCTTTTGCCGCTGAAGTGTCCAATTGGAAACTACGGAAATAACCGCATAAGTTTGGACGCCCAAACTCGTTAGAGAAATTGGCTGAGCCTAATGGCGCTTCGGTCATAATCTCAAGGCTGGTTGCCATACGATCCGGCGTGCCATAATCCTTGGTGCTGACCTGACCTGACTGCTCCCATTTTTCTGCAAGCTCTGGAATGTGTAAGTGTGACACGTGAAAACCTGTCAGACCCGCTTTTGGTTTACCGCCACGACCCGTTGCGCCTTCGTCACGAATCTCACCGCCCGCACCTGTTGCCGCACCAGAATAAGGGGCAATCGCTGTTGGATGGTTATGGGTTTCGACCTTCATTAAAATATCGATAGCTTCTTGATGGAAGCCATACGGATGCGCTGAATTAGGATCTTGAGGATCGGTAGGAATCGGGTAAAAACGCATCCCTTCTGCCCCAGCCATCACCGCCGCGTTATCTTTATAAGCTGACAAAATACCTTGTGGATTCGACTGATAAGTATTCTTAATCATTTGGAACAGTGATTTCGGCTGTACTGCACCATCGACTGTCCATTCAGCGTTAAAGATTTTATGACGGCAATGCTCTGAGTTCGCCTGTGCAAACATCATCAGCTCAACGTCGGTTGGATTGCGCTTTAGCTCATTGACGTACGCATTCATCAAGTAATCAATATCTTCGCTCGATAGCGCAAAGCCAAATTCTGTATTGGCTGCTTCTAGTGCCGTACGACCTTGTCCAATCACATCGATATGATTAAGCGATGCTGGCTGCTCATCATCAAACAGCTTATTCACCTCATTTAAATCATAAACCAAGCTCTGCGTCATACGGTCAAACAATAATTGCTCAGCGGCTTTAGGTAACGTGTTATTGGTTGCACCTACCTCACCGTCTGTTTTTGCATCAATCGTTAGGGTATAAACGATGACGCGCTCGACACGGTTAATCTCAATATCACAGTTATTAAAGATATCGGTCGCTTTACTGGCCCACGGCGATATGGTGCCAAAACGCGGTGCAACGATAACTTGTAATTGGTTATCTTGCGGCGCGGCAAGTTGGATATCTTGCTTAATGCCAAACAGGTCCAGCGCTTTTTTCTGCTCATCACCTTCAAGCGTCCGTGATAGCACATAAACTTGCTGAGTATGGATGTGGCTGACATTTAGCTCGGTTTTTTGCTGGAACTGACTGATGAGTTGCTGCGTCTGAAAATCGGTAAGAAACGGTTGTCCGGCGATGGTCATCATAAAGGCATAATCCGTAAGATCAAGGCATCTCTGCCATGCAAAGTAAATGGTCTGCGTATTATAACAAGAAGCCCTGTAATAAGCAGGTAAAAGCAGGATAAATTGCCAACAAAATGCGCTAACGGCTCAGACAGCTTTTTACTCAATCATTGTATATTTTACAAACACTCACATCGCATTACGGGCAACCTATATAAATGCGTGGCGTGCTATCGGTATTCTACAACGAGCTAATAATGATAATAATTAATAGCGATTGGTATTCAAAATAACGGGTGATTCGAAACAGCCGATCATTCGGAATAACTGGTCATTCAAAATAAAAAGCAGACCCTCAATTTAAAACCATCATAATTTTAAAAATATAAGGATGTACCATGAGTAAGCAAGAGAGTATCGACAAAATCCAAGCGGTCATTAAAGACGTAAAATTTGCCATGATGAGCACCATCAATAGCAAAGGCGACTTGCACGCTTGGCCAATGACCACCAGCGAGACCAGTCTTGGTAGCAAAGAGATTTGGTTCATCGGTGATAAGTCATCAGACGTGGTAAAAGACATTCAAGATAATCCAAAAGTCGGTCTATCTTATGCCACCCAAGATGATAAAAATTACGTTTCTATCAGTGGTAACGCTGAATTATCGACCGACAAAGCCAAATTGGATGAGCTATGGTCACCAGTCTACAATGCATTCTTTGAGCATGGTAAAGAAGATCCAGAGGTACAACTGATCAAGGTCGTTCCTCATGGTGCTGAGTGCTGGTTAAGCGGTAGCACTACTGTCAATATGTTCAAAATGGCTGCGGCTGCTTTACAAGATGGCAAAACCGCTGAAGGTATCGGTGAGCAATTTTCCGTCTCTCTATAACCTTTTATAATATTTTATAGCCTTGTGATATTTTTATTTAGCGTGAAACTTACTTAGCACGACTTTTATTAATATAAAAAAACATGAGCACTTTGATCGTCAGTAGGGTTTTGCCTGCTGGCGTTTTTTATGGGTCAATTTTGATTATCATGTGTGCTTAAAAAGTCTATCGTTATAAACTTACAAACCTTCACAGCCCATTACAGACCACCTGTATAGTTCTATTAGCTGATTTAGCTATATTGATAACTGGTTATAGATTTATAAGAAATGTCGTTAAAGACAAGTAATTTTTATAACGTTTCGATTTATATCGGCATCGCTTTTTTAGTTACTTTTTAATAACTTTCGAACCCTAAAATCTTAAATAGTAAAGGATAACTATTATGAATAAACAAGCGCAAATGGACACCATTCAAGCGATGGTAAAAGACATTAAATACACCATGATGACCACACGCAATGGCGAGAACCATCTGCATTCTTGCCCGATGAATACCACTGAAACCAGTATTGGTGCCAAAGAGATTTGGTTTATCGGCCATAAGCCGTCTGAAACTGTCGATAACATTAAGCAAAATGCAGAAGTAAATTTATCATATACCACGAAAGGCGATGATAAGTATTTGTCTATTTCTGGTACCGCTGAATTGGTCGAAGATAAAGAAAAACTCGATGAGCTATGGTCGGTTATGTATAACGCTTATTTTGAACAAGGCAAAGAAGACCCAAGAGTTCAGCTCATAAAAGTCACGCCACATGGAGCGGAATACTGGGCAAATGGCAATGCGATCACCAGCGCGGTCAAAATGACGGCGGCGGCAGTTACTGATACCGCGATCGAAAAAAGCTTAGGTGAGAATTTTTCGATCGAGCTGTAGTATTTTCATGATTAAGTAGAAGCAAAATAATTGGAGATACAAGTAATAAAAACGCCAGTGGCTTGATGCGACTGGCGTTTTTATTACTTGTATTCGTCACTATTGCGGTGGTTTCGCGTAGCCATCGTCTGCTGGGAAAGCTTGTGGCTGTTTTGATTTTGGTCTCGATTGCTTAGGATCATAAAGCTCATAAATGACCGTGCCAATCACCCCAGTATTTTCTATAGAACCACTATCCGTATTGGCGGCATAGGCGTTATATGGCTTGCTGAAAATAAAAGAAGCGACAGCGCTTTGACTCTTACGGAAGCCTTCAATGACTAAATCGTCGTTAGGCTCTAACACATAACCGCTGTCATAACGGCTGGCAGTGCTACCATCGAGGACATTTAAGCCATCGACACTAGCGACGATTTCATAAGTATTGGCACTATTATTGCGATACACCAGACGGTAGGCTTCGCCTGCTTTTCCTTGCAGATAATAGTTACCAGCGTCACGATATAAAGGCAAAGTACCCATATCCGTCGCCACTGAAAAATCAACTTTACCCGCTACTAACGATCGACTATTTAGGGCACGACCTTGATAATTTTTGTCAGCATAAGCAACTTGCATCTGCTCGATAGGTTCGTCACTGGTACGACGTAGGTCAACAGTGGTCACAGCCGAGTCCACATCATCACCCCACTGAGTGCCCAAGCGCTCTGACTCCGTAGCGTCTTGTACCGATGCTTCTGCCTGTCGATTTGCAGCCATGTCTTGCGAGGCTTCTGCTTGTGTACTTTGTGCTGCATCGGCTGTTTCTTGTTGCATGCTTGGCGATGAAGAACAACCGCTTAATAACCCAAGCAATAAAAGGGCAGCGACCGACTGTTTTTTGTATATTGCCATGTCTATTTCCTTATTCTGATGACGTTTCATCGTACCTTTATCCAGTTCTCTTGTATTTTGTTTACTATTTTGAGTATAGCTTAACAATACATTCAAGCAAAGTTTAAAATAAATTGGCGATATTACACATAGGGTCAAAATATCCTAAAAACGCCACGGTATTGCTGATATATCGATATGACTTTTCGCTCACTATATTAAAACTTAAACAATAAAAAACGCCAGTGGCTCGATGCGACTGGCGTTTTTTGTGCAGACTCAAATGACTGTTAAATCAAAAAAAGCTAACCGCTTTGCTTTAAATAAGGCCACGCCGCTTTTAGATAAATAAACATCGACCACAAGGTTAAAATCACTGCCGCGACCATCAATACATAGCCGATCATTTCGAGCGATTCCCAGTTGAGTAGCAATACCGTGATAGCAATCATCTGAAAAGTGGTTTTTAGCTTACCCACATAAGACACTGCCACACTGGTACTTTTACCCAGCTCCGCCATCCATTCGCGTAATGCCGACACCGCAATCTCACGTGAGATAATCACAATCGCAGCAATCGCCATAATGATATTGGGATGCCACTGTACCAATATAATCAGGGCGGCTGCGACCATGAGTTTATCAGCGACGGGATCCAAAAAGCGGCCAAACGCGGAGACCACATTCAGCTTACGTGCAAAGTAACCATCTAGCCAATCAGTAATCGCTGCTAAGATAAATACGCCAGTCAATAGCAAGTGACGTAATAAGCTGTCGCTGAACTCACTCATACCAACCCGGGCGATGACGTTATCCGATATGGCTGGCATCCCGATACCCATGGCTGGTGGCCAGTAGGCAATCGCCACAAATAGCGGAATCATTAAGATACGCGCAATCGTCAGATTATTGGGCAAGTTAAAAATACTTTTGGTATTTTGTGCACTTGACGGTTCCTGCGTATGCACTTGCGTATGGTCAGTCATGGCAAACCCAGTTTAGTAGAGACATAATAATGGCGGATAGCTTAGCATTTTTCCAGCAGGTCGTCATGCCATCTCTTTATGTATTGTTTTTTTTCATACTCAAAAACGTCAATTACCTTTGTTTTAGAACACCAATTGTTGACTAACAAAAGCTGAGATGCTTATAGCGCCATGTACTGCACCTAACCTTGGTACGCCATAAATACTTGTCATTGAGTAAGTGAGACTATTCATTGAATAAAAGTTTTTCAAAACATGACAATGTATGAGATCACCTAAAAACGTAATGTCATGTAACCAAAAGAGTCAAATAAGAATTATTTACGCTATGATAGCGAGGCTAATAAAACAGTTGTACACTTAGAATTGTAAGCGGATATATATACGCATTGAATTATCAATGATTACCCTAATCTCAGTTGAACAATAGCAAAGAAAACCAATAACAAGAAAACCAATAACAAGAAAACCAATAACAAGAAAACCAATAATAACAAGTTACTATCACTGCCCTGTAGTCCATCTACACGATCAGTTTTCCTCAGCCCACAGCACCTCCTCTGTGGGCTCTTTTTTGCCTATAAATCCTTGATATTGTTAAATAATTTAGGAAGTAGTGGTTGATTTCTCGGCGCTCGTTGTCGTTACTAATAGGCTGTCACCATTTACTTTTTGACTTTAAACGGCTCTGAGAATTGTAAGATTAAAAAACCCACAATCGATAATATGATGGCGATTTCATAACGACCGTAAGCAACCGAGATACCAATAGCGCCCGTGTTCCACAAACTTGCCGCTGTCGCTGTGCCTTTCGAGCCTTCTTCGTTTTTAAAAATGGCACCACCACCGATAAAGCCCATACCAGTAATGATGGCATACATGATTCTCGCCTCCCCAGTGGCGTCATAGATATCCATGCCTACGAGCATAAAGGCACAGGAGGCAATAGTCACCAAGGGAAAGGTTCTAAGCCCAGCGCCGTTGTCCTTCATTTCACGGTTTAGGGCGATAGGCAGTGATAGAATGAAAGCGATACCCAATTGGAAAAAGTGGTACGCCATTAAGCCCAAGTTCAAATCAAACTTAAACATTGTTTACTGCCCTCCCTTGCCTTTTTAGCTTTGTGACGTGGCTGTTCATACGGCTTAATCAACGTATCAGAGAGTTGCCAAGCTGGACAAAACCTCTTGATGGTCAGTTCAAGATACTTTGAATATAAACAAAAAGAAAGCGAGTAAAAGAACTCTAAATAAGTAATATCAGAGAACTTGATGCCTTAAGAAACTTCTATAGGGCTGGGCGTGTCCTCAATTCTAATGATGGTTATCTTAACAGGCTAAAAATAAGGGTAAGATTAACCAAACCCCACGCATCATTACATCCCTTATTGCATCCCTTCAGTGATTGCCCTAACCGTCTCTGCTGCTATTTTGTAGCAACTTTCGATATTGCCGTGTCCACACCAATCGCCACTCACGATCCATTGATGCCGCTGATCGACCAAAATACCCAGACTTTTGTTATCATCGACAATCGTTGCTGCATAACGCCAACGATGACAATCGATCTGGGTAGGTGCGGTTTGAGCACTCCAATTCAGCGCTTGTTTGGCCGCTGTTAGTAATTGCGCTTTTATGGTCTCTATATCCTCATCGACATGGGTTTCTGACCAGTCATTACGCGCATGGATAGTCACGCTTGGCAGTAGTGCACTATGAGCAGGCTTTTGATGCTCAATGAATATTCTATCTAATGGCGAATTATTGACGTAAGCTACATCCCATCTTACTGATGCCTGACTCGTAAAGATCGCAGGTAACTGTGGCACCTCATCCCAGCCTAGCATCAATGTATAACACGCCTGCATTTTTGGCTTAGTAATATCAGCTTGTCTCGCAAAGCCGCTATCTGCCATCAACTCTAGCACCTGAGCATTTGGCGCGGTACAAATCACCCAATCAAAGCCGCCAAGACTGTTGCCCTCTTCATCGAACAGCTCCGTTTTGCTATCAGCACTATTTTCTTCTACGAAATGCGCTTTATGTAATGGCGCGACACGGGTTTTAAATGCTATGCGGGTATGCTGCAACTCATCGGCCAATGCACGCCCCCAGCTGGTCATTTTTGGGGTGCTGATATAACGTGCATGCTTTGTATCCCACTGCTCTTTTGGCTCGATTTGAGGTGTCTGTTCATCTTCATTAGCAAGAGTCAAATGAACCACTTGCGCAAGCCACGGCTGCAATAGGCGACTATCAAGCCAAGGACGGATAAATTGTTTAAAACGGTCTGTTTTGACTGTAAAGCACTGCGCGCCAAAGCCCCATTGCCAGTTGTTGCCCGTCTTTTCATCGGTACGGTAGCGAGTCGCCAGACGCCCCACGCTACGGGATTTTTCAAAGATAGTTATTTGTACCTTTGACTCTTGACGCTTAGCCAATTCCCGCTCAAGCAAAGTGGCCGTAAACAATCCCGTCAAACCGCCACCTATAATGGCGATTTTTGGTACTGAGGTATGCGCAGAGGGTGCAGAATGATCAGTCATAATGACAGTAGGCCTTTTACAATATCGTTGATTCAATATAAGTCGTCAGAAAGTAGCATCTATAAGCATAGCATATTACTTTTGATTGGCTGGTTTTTAGATAATATTGAACCTTTAATAGGCCCTAATATCAATAACCTCTGCGTAAAAAAGCCATGCTACCTTTAATAGCATGGCTTATGTGAACATTTATAAAGTAGATGTTATTTTATTTATCAAGTGCTCATGACCACTATGCCGCACGTTCGGCTTTGACCACCTCGACCAGTTGATTGATGACTGAGCTGTCTGCAAGGGTAGACAAATCCCCCAGTCCAACATATTGCCCAGCGGCAAGATTGCGTAAGATGCGGCGCATAATTTTGCCCGAGCGGGTCTTTGGCAGCGCATCGACGATATAGATAGCATCCAAGTTGGCAATCGGCCCAATCTCTGCACGCACATGACGGTTTAGCTCCGCCTTTAGCGACTCGCTTGAAGCTTCACCCGACTTGAGAATGACAAAGGCACATATCCCCATACCGCGGATATCATGCGGCATACCGACAATAGCGGCCTCCGCAGTCGCAGGATGAGCCACTACGGCGCTTTCGATTTCTGCCGTACCCAATCGATGTCCAGAGACATTGAGCACGTCATCGACACGGCCGGTAATCCAATAGTGTCCATCTTCGTCACGCTGCGCGCCATCACCGGTAAAATAATAACCCGGATACTCTGTAAAGTAAGTCTGCAAAAAGCGCTTATGATCATTATAGATGGTACGCATCTGTCCCGGCCAGCTACTATTAATAGCCAAGTTGCCTTCAGCAGAGCCTTCGAGTGCCACGCCGTCACTATCGACGATTTCTGGTCTGATGCCATACAACGGATTCATCGCAGCGCCCGGCTTCATATTGACCGTGCCCGGTATTGGTGCCATGAGAATACCGCCCGTCTCGGTCTGCCACCACGTATCGACAATCGGACATTTGCCATCACCAACAACGTGATAATACCAATCCCACGCTTCGGGGTTGATCGGCTCCCCAACTGACCCAAGCAAGCGCAAGCTTGAGCGATCCGACTCCCGAACGAAGGTATCCCCCTCTTTCATCATTGCTCTAATAGCCGTCGGTGCGGTGTATAAAATAGTCACATCATGCTTGTCGATAATATGACCAATACGCGCCCAAGTTGGATACTCTGGCACTCCTTCGAACATCAGAGTCGTCGTGCCATTGGCAAGCGGTGCATAGGTCGCATAAGTATGACCAGTCACCCAACCGACATCGGCTGTACACCAAAAGACATCGTCTTCTTTGACATCGAAGACGTCTCGAAAGGTCGATAGCACATAAGTAATATAGCCCCCAGTGGTATGCAGCACGCCTTTGGGCTTACCTGTCGAGCCAGAAGTGTATAATAAAAACAACGGATCCTCGGCATTCATCACCTCAGGTTCGCACTGCTCTGACTCACCGTCGACCAAATTATGATACCAAATATCACGGCGACCACTCATCGGTACAGAGTTACCCGTACGATGCACAACAACGACTCTTTCTACACTGTCTGTGCCATCCATATCCAAGGCACGATCGACATTGGCTTTGAGCGGCGTATGCTTATTACCGCGCAGCCCCTCATCAGCTGTAATGACAATTTTGGACTGGCTATCAATCAAGCGATTGCCCAAGCTCTCAGCAGAGAAGCCGCCAAATACTACAGAATGGATAGCACCGATACGTGCACATGCCAGCATAGCGATCATCGCCTCTGGTATCATGGGCATATACAAGGTCACACGATCGCCTTTTTTGACGCCAAGCTTACGCATCGCGTTGCCTAGGCGACATACCGCCGCATGCAATTCTTTGAAGGAGATAATTTTGTGTAGGGAGGGATGATCACCTTCCCAAATAATAGCGGGTTTGTAAGGGTTGTTTTTTAGATGTCGATCGAGGCAATTGACTGAGATATTCAGCTCGCCATCTTCAAACCACTTGATACGAAAATCATCTAAATCATAATTAACGTCGCTGATCTTGGTGGGTTTTTTGATCCAATCAATCAGCTCAGCGCGCTCAGCCCAAAAAGCGTCGTTCGCTTCATGCGACTCGATAGACCTTTTATAGTCTGCAGCGTATTGCTCAGCTGTCGTATTGGCAGCAGCGGCAAACTCAGCTGCAACGGGAAATGATTTTTGAGTCATAGTCATCGTCCTCTTCTAATTATTATGACCTGTATAACGGATCGTCAATAACGAGTAGCTATAGAGGCAATAAGGGTCATCTTCCATAATGTGTGACACTCAATGATAGTTTGACAAATTAGCGCAACGGTTGCAAGGCATCAACGCTCAATCATAACAATTCCGCTGCACAACTTATCATTAGTGACTCGCTATAAAATCTATAGTCAGTAAAAAGTCATATCGATAGATCACGCACGGCTGATATCAATTTTTCTTGCTGTTTCTAACAACCTGTTTATCGCGACTTTTAACGACCTTGAGATTTAATCCTTGTAACCTCTGGTTAAATATGGACAATAGCCACTCTAAAGATTATGTTTGGCTAATATAGGCAAAACCCTAAGCTATAAAAGTAAGCTGGGCATATTATTTTTACCTTTTTAAACTTATCGCTTTATGGAACCAATCGCAATGGACAATCAGCGTACAGGACACTCTCATACCTATTATGATGTCATCATCATTGGCGCTGGTGCGTCAGGGTTGTATTGCGCGCTCACGGCCGGTCGCCGTGGTCGCCGCGTATTGGTCCTAGATCATGCCAATAAAGCGGGTAAAAAAATCCTGATGTCAGGTGGTGGACGCTGTAACTTTACCAATTACTTCGTCGAGCCTGAGCACTTTATCGGTGCCAATCAGCATTTTTGTAAGTCAGCACTGAGTCGTTATCCCAGCTGGGAGTTCATCGGTATGGTGGAAGCGCACAAAATTCGCTATCACGAGCGCGAGCACGGGCAGCTGTTCTGTGATGACTCTGCACAAGATATTTTGACCATGCTACTTGACGAATGTAGCGCGGTAGGCGTGCAAGTAAAGCTAAATGCGCAGGTTGAAAGCGTTCAAGCGGTTAAAAATG
This sequence comes from Psychrobacter sp. 78a-MNA-CIBAN-0178, assembly GCF_040309625.1. Classification (NCBI taxonomy): domain Bacteria; kingdom Pseudomonadati; phylum Pseudomonadota; class Gammaproteobacteria; order Moraxellales; family Moraxellaceae; genus Psychrobacter; species Psychrobacter sp. 78a-MNA-CIBAN-0178. The sequence continues at coordinate 30,125 of NZ_JBEOOZ010000020.1, read as the reverse complement.
ATAAAAATGCCCGATTTGAATTACTGACAACCAAGCAACTCAGCAAAAAAGACAAGCAAGAGAGAAAAGAATCAGGCAATCAAGCTAAGCTGCCGCAAACAGGCTACCGCTGCGAATCGTTAGTAGTGGCGACAGGCGGACTGTCTATCCCAACCATGGGTGCTAGCGGCTTGGGCTATGAATTGGCGCAGCAGTTTGGCCATCAGCTCATCTCCACTGATGCCAGCCTCGTACCCTTTACTTTTACGGATAAAACCGGCGATCTTATCCGTGCTTTGGCGGGTATCAGTCTGCCGGTGATTGCCAGTAATGAGCGTATCTCCTTTAAGTTGCCAATACTGTTTACCCATCGCGGGCTCTCTGGCCCTGCCATGTTGCAGTTGTCAAATTATTGGCAGACTGGCGAAAGCATCCGTATTAATTTGCTGCCAGATATCGATGTGACGGCGCTTTTCCTCGCTCATAAAAAGTCGCATCCAAGGCAGCTCATCCGTACCGTTTTGGCCGACTATACCGATAGTGCCTTACCCAAAAAGCTACTGGCGGCCCTACAGACGCACCTGTGGGACGATATAAAAGATACCGAGCTTGCCAATATTAAAGACGAACGTCTGACCGAACTGGGGGTGACGCTCAACGGCTGGCAGTTAAAACCATCCGGCACTGAAGGCTATCGGACGGCTGAAGTCACCCGTGGCGGCGTCAATACAGATGAAGTCTCGTCAAAAACCATGCAAAGCAACTTTCAGGACGGGCTATATTTCATCGGTGAAGTATTGGATGTCACAGGTTGGCTCGGTGGCTACAACTTCCAATGGGCGTGGGCCAGTGGCTTTGTGTGCGGTGAAATGGTTTGATAAAACAGGATACTTAATACTGTCGTTAAGTGACCTTTTTTAGCATAAGAAGCTTGATAACTTTGAAAATAAAAGAACAATCACTATATATTCATAATAAACTATATGTTCATAATAAAAAATATATTAGCCATTTAAACAACTTTAAAAATAAGCTTGGGCTTGCGAGGTGAACAATGCGTGCAATTAAACATATTCATGGAGATAAAGCGCCGCATTGGGTAGGTGATGGTTTTTATGTAAAAACCTTGATCAACCATCTTGAGAATGATCCCAATTTTAATTATAGCCATACCGACCCTTTTTTATTGTTTGATTATGGCGAGCCGACGAAATTTGCGCCCAACCCCGATTATCACGTACAGCCTCATGGTATCGGACAGCATCCGCACAAAGGCTTTGAGACTGTCACCATTGCTTACTCTGGTGAAATCAGTCATGTGGACTCAACGGGTGGCAATGGTGTTATCTTCGAAGGTGATGTGCAATGGATGACCGCAGGGCGCGGCATCTTGCATGAAGAGTTTCATTCGCAGGATTTTGGTCAGCGCGGTGGCGTCTTTAGTATGGTGCAAATGTGGGTGAACCTCCCCAGTGCTCACAAACTGACTAACCCGAAGTATCAAACCATCAGGCGTGCAGATATGCCGGTTGTCGAGTTGCTGGCTGATAGCAATGCTGGCGTCCAAAAAGAAGTGACCAGTCAAAAAGATGCTACCAATCAAAGAGATTCTATCAACCAAAGCGTGATTGGCAAAGCGGCTATTATCGCAGGTGATTGGCAAGGGACAACCGGCGCTGCCAGCACCTTTAGCCCTATTAACTTATGGGATATCGAGTTACAGGCAGCAGGATCGACGACGCTACAGATACCGAACCTTCATAATGTTTTGTTATTGGTGCAAGAAGGCGAGCTGTTGGTCAATGGTACGCACGTCGTAGCTGGTCAACTGATTCAGTTTGTAGCGCCTAGCAAAACCCGCACAGACTTACAAAATGAAAATACCTCTATAATCACGACCGATGCGGCAGTCAATACGGATACTACGGACACTATTGAATTGGCTTATCCAGCAACGGCTGATGCGGAAAAAGCAGTAGCACCCGTTAAATTATTGCTGCTGAGCGGGGAACCTATCGGCGAACCTATCGCCGGTTATGGCCCCTTTGTCATGAATACTCAAGCAGAATTAAAACAAACGTTTCGCGATTATCAAACCGGTAATTTTGGTAAATAGTTAAAACACTAAATACTCAAAAAATAAGCATAAAAAAGCCACCCTACTAATGATAGTAAGGTGGCTTTTTATTGTCTATAACGCTATTACTCATCTTTTCAGCATTAAGGCTGATCGATGCGACTTTACGCTTGGTTCAGGAACGGATAATCAGTGTAGCCAACCGTGCTGCCACCATAGAAGCTCTCTGGATGCTGCTCGTTGAGCGGTGCGCCCTCTTGAATACGTTCAGCGAGATCAGGGTTGGCAATATAATCACGACCGAATGCTACCGCATCGATATAGCCTGCTTTGATGTTCTTCTCAGCTTTGTCCGCATCATAGCCACCAGCGGCAATAATCAGTTGACCAAAAGCATTACGTACGTTTTGGCGGAACTCATCGTTATAAGGCGTACCCCCTGCCCAGTCTGGCTCTGACAGATGCAAATACATTAGACCACGCTTGTTGATTTGCTCAATCAGCCAAATGTTATCGTCTTCTTCGTAGCCTCCCTCAACATTGTTGAACGTGCCAAGTGGTGAAATACGAATACCCACGTGATCAGCATCCCATGCCTCTACGCAAGCATCAATCACGTCCAAGGTTAGACGCGCGCGGTTTTCGCGGCTGCCACCGTACTCATCGTCACGCTGATTGGTATGCTCGGCCCAAAACTGATGCAGCAAATAACCATGCGCGCCATGAATCTCAATACCATCAAACCCCGCTTCCTGCGCGCACTTGGTTGCATGTGCAAAGTCAGTAACCACTTGCTGAATCTCATCAAGACTGGCTGGGCGCGGCGGCGTGGCATCCGCGCGAATGGCTTGGTTGTCACTATCACGCAATGAGGTACGGATACCTACATCGACATCTGAGGCTGAAATTGGTGCACGGCGTTCAGGTTGTACGCTTTCATGTGAGACAAGTCCTGTGTGCCATAGCTGGACGACGATCTTGCCACCTTTAGCGTGGACATTGTCAACGATGGCTTTCCATGCAGTGACTTGATCTTGAGTATGTAGCCCTGGTGCGCCTGCATAGCCTTTTGCTTGAAACGATACTTGCGTCGCTTCAGTGATGACAAGGCCCGCCCCTGCACGCTGCGAGTAGTACTCTGCTGCCCATGTGATAGGGACATCGCCTGGCTCAACGGCACGCAGACGTGTCAGTGGGGCCATCATAATGCGGTTTTTTAGCGTTTGTGTGCCCATTTTTACAGGCTCAAATAAAATATCGTGTGCCATGGTATGCCTCGTTTTTCGTTATAAAAATAGAATAGTAGTTTGATTTATAATGGAGCAATAGTGCTCAGTTCTTAGCGCTAACCTAATTCAGATTACTCACTTAATGACTAAGCAGTGTATTGATAATCCGTGTTCTTTATAGGGGGCACATTCGGCTATTCCAAGGCAACTTTACAAACAAAAACACCGATATGGCATGATATCGGTATTGATAATACTCATTATTCAAGTCCTCTTATGATGATATTAAGCAAATGACTTTAATAATATTGGCTGATTATGTCATCAGCTGACATAGCCGCTGTATACTGACACTATTTAGTCGACAATGGTTATGATGGCTACCATTTTTAGGACGTACTCAAAGGATACCGCATATGCAAAAGACCACATTGTCACTCATGATGGGAGTAAGCCTATTATTTGCTATGAGCGCTTGCCAACCTCCATCTGATATGAAAAAAACTCAGACAACTCAGATAACTCAGATACATTAAATAAGTCATCAATGTCCACGCAAACGGCAAAACAGCCAAGCACGCAGCCATTAATAGAAGCAAAAACGCCAAGAGCACTCACTAATGCATTGGTCGCATTGTCTGAAAAACAGTTAACAAATAAGCTGGTGTGCACTAAGCTCAGTGCTTCTATGAAGGACATTGATGACAAAAGTAAAATTGAAGATATTCGTGGTATCCAACGACAATTAAATGCTTGCTTGCCAATGACTGCGAACGTCGAAATCCTGCAATGGCTAACAGAATATCAAGCACTGTACGGACGTTTTTTGGGTTCTAATGATTCTATGGACTATGCAAGCTTTCACGATGTAGCAGAGACTATAAATCAAGGCAAACAATTATCCGTTGAACAACTAAAAGCACTGAGCCCACGTAAACGATATCTTAGTGAATTGGTGCAGAGTAACGCTGACGTTAGCGTGCTGTATTTAGGCGAAGGCATCTTCAAATTTCATCATAATCTAAAGGCGATAGCAGACCTATTTGCTCCTTATCTACCTGCAGATCAAGCCATGTTTATTCAGCGTATGGCAAAAGACAATCAGGATATTTTTTGGAATGATGGTGCGGTGGCGGTGTCTTTTGACGAGGTGATGGCCCGCGCTGTGTTTTGGGAGAACTATGTTAAAACATACCCAGACAGCTACTTTATTGAAGATGCCAAAAATTTATTTGCGACGTACCGTTATATACTGTTTTACGGATCCAACAATACCCAATGGACAGATGACTCTATACATGAGTTTATTAATCCCAAGTACAAGCAAGCCATACAGCAGTTAGCCAAGCGTCCGAGTAGTATCTTGGCTCAAGACGCGCACACTTTTCTTGATTTTATGGCGTTGTCCGATAGTAAGCGTAAGAAAAAGTATCCCGTGCCAAACAAGGATGATAATGGCAATAAGATAGACGATTGGGAAATTCCCCGCTATCAATTAACAGAAGTATTGCAAAAACCTTCGCCATGGAAAATGGATGATAATAGAGACTGTTTAACTGGCGTGATTTGTGTCGATTATAAGGTTGAGTGAGATGGCACATTAATCCCTAGTAGCGCTGGCGTCAATCCGTCAATCCGTATGTTTTTATCACGGGACTTGCTGAGCGTAATATGGCGGCTATTCTTCAGGAATATTTTGCATAATAAAGGAGAGGTTTATGAAGAACACTCTTATTCAAAATGAATACCCCAGTTATTGCGAAGCGATTCTAGCTTGGGAATGACGCATGATTGATATTCATTGTTCGCCGCTACAAAGATCGGAATATCGTCCCCTGTTCTTTTATCACTTATAATTGAGAAATCTGTGGTTAACGATTCCCCTATCACTTTATTGCCACTTCTCGTTTCATATTCATAATGCACGATGACGCCTTGTCCTAAATTGATAATAGGAATGGCGTATTTTGGCATCATAGAAACGATACGTGCCGTAGCAACTTGCCCGTACTTGTAGAGCTTTAGCTCTTTTCTGGTGCTAATAAATAAATAAATTAAAAATGGCAGGCCAAATAGCAGGAACGGTATAGGTATCAGAAAAAGTAACGCCACTGGAAAGCGGTAAGGCTTTAAATTCTGTATGATTGATTGACCATTTAGTTCTTTAATAGCGAGATTATCGCCAACTTGGAGCGCTTCGATTCTTTCACCTTCCAGAACTTTGTATTTAGACCTAACTGCCTCATTATTTTTGAGGTACTGGTATGAGATGATTGTCGGATGAACATCGTTTATGGTTACGTTGCTTTCGACCTGAATATCAGTGACTTCAGCGCTCGTTTCTATACCTTGAGAGTCGATTAACTCATAGTCTATTTTTGGACTGTCATTACCCGTAAAAGAGAATATCAGGGTAAAAATAACGAACATCAGCAAGGCAAAAAAAGAAAATAGTAATCCAAAAAACAGTGCAATTGGCTTCTTTTTTAGAAGGCTCATGATAGTAGAGAACTTGACTTTCCTTGGTGTACTATTCATTTTTGAGTGTCACTATTTTAATAATGAGTGTTTTATGGGCGATTCTACTACGTTATAAAAAACCATTTTAGTAGGCATTAATCCAATATAAAATCGCTCAAACTTATGTTAGGTAGCATTATACCTAGTCACTCCATAAAGTCAGTAAAAGTTATAGATTTTTTTGCCAACTTTTTTTTATTTTAACCCGTATAAAATAGTTGTTAATTTTAAAACTCTTAAACTCATACCTTAAAAAAGGACAGATAAATGAAACTGCGCATCTTAAAGTCTGCCGTCACCAACCCTTGGTTTAACCTTGCCACCGAGGATTGGATATTTAATACCCTCAATCCCGACTCACACACGCTATTTTTATGGCGCAATAGCGAGACCGTGGTCATTGGGCGCTCGCAAAACCCATGGGTAGAATGCAAAATCGATAAGATGGAAGCCGACGATGTGTTTCTGGCGCGGCGTCAAAGTGGCGGCGGCGCGGTATTTCATGATTTGGGCAATACCAACTTTACCTTTTTATCGCCCAAAGCCGACTACGACCAAGAAGCGAACTTTACCATCATTATCAATGCGTTAAAGAAACTGGGCATAGACGCGGATTTATCTGGTCGTAACGACATGCAAGTGGGCGATCGAAAAATATCAGGCAGCGCCTTCAAACACGCCGCCGATCGCAGCTTTCATCATGGCACATTACTGGTCAATGCCAATATGCAAAAGCTGGGCGATTATCTCAATCCGCATCCCCTTAAGCTCAAAGCCAAAGGCATCAAGTCCGTGCGTGCGCGCGTCGCTAACTTGGTTGAGTTTAATGAAGACATCAATCACGAGACTTTATCCGAGGCGATTATCGAGGCGTTTTGCGAATACTATCGTGACACTGATTATGGCGACACTGCGCCAGTAGAAGAATTGGATGAAGCCAGTCTCGCCAAGCAACCTAACCTGAACAAATACTATCAGCAAATGGCAGATTGGGATTGGCGTTTTGGTAAAACGCCTGAATTTACCCATCACATTGAGACGCGCTTTGATTGGGGCATTATTGACTTGCACCTTGATGTCAAGCAAGCAGTGATACGCGAGGTGGTTATCTTCTCTGACGCGCTAAACGTGGAATTGATTGATCTATTAAAAAACACGCTGACTGACGCTAAATACAATAAAGTCGATATCAAAACAAAGCTTGGTGAATTAGGTAGAGCGCATACTGAGTTAGCTGCGCAGATTGAGGATGTTTCTAAGTGGCTAACTAATGAGATAGAAGGTTAGATTTTTGCTTGTTATTAATACCTTAGATTAACAAATAAAGACTCTCAATTTGTTGCTACCGTCAATCATTCTAACGCTTTTATAATTTGCGCAGGCTAATCTCACTATATAAATCCTACCTTTAGTTAAACTTAAGTTTGATATTTAACGCTGTAGCCCTCTATAATGTCAGGCAAATAATAGATTCAATGAGAATCTAAACTTTGGGCATTTAAGCAAGGTAGCACTATGGCAGCCTATATCACCGTTGGCGCAAAGACCTCTCATGGTGGGACGGTCATCTCCGGCTCACCGCATACTACTCATAACGGTATCCCAGTCTCGCGTAAAGGCGATAAAGTCATCTGCAAGAAATGCAAAAAGGTGACCACTATTCTTAGTGGCGATGCTTCTTTTATCGTCGATGGCGCACCCATCGCACGTGGCGGCGATGTCACCAGCTGCGGCGCTAAACTGATTGCTAGTCAGCAGTCATTTGCAGAGTCAGGATTTGATGTGATGGGAGTTGAGCAGGCTGAGGTAATAAGGCGAGAGGCTAAAGAGTATTTCGATAAGATAATGGGTAATGACACATATAATGATGTTATTCAGCTTATTGATGAATTAACGAAACAGCCACTAAAATCACTAGAATATATTATTGAGCATGCTCAAGGATCAATAAGTGGCAAAACAGATGAAAATGGAAATACTGAAAAAATTGAGTTGTCACAAGCTGAACAAATAAAAATAAAAATACCCAGTATAGGTAATAGTACGTCGGACTTTAAAATTTTTGCACATACTCTAACGCCTATACCTGATAACACGGCTAAGCAGTTTGGAATACAAACTAAGCGAGCTTTAACATCAGGCGAAATCAGTATGGCAAGTTTAGTTTTTGCTAATTCAATTGATTATACTGATGTCTATATTCATAACGATGAATTCTTACCTTTTGGATTACAGAACGACGATACGGTAATGACGCCAAATGGCGAGATTTATTTTCCTAAAGGCTTGTATAGAGATGATTTTTCAAATTTAGTACCTCAAGATGCAGGCTTAAGACATCTATTCATACATGAGATGGTACATGTCTGGCAGCATCAGTTGGGCTATTCTGTGATGATAAAAGGCGCTCTATTACACCCGTGGTGTAAATTGAATGGGTGTGATCCTTATAACTACGTGTTAGAAAATTCTAAGACATTGAGCGATTATAATATGGAACAGCAAGGCGATATTATTGCGGATTATTATTCTTACTTTCATGATACTGATATCGATAGAATTGTGAGTCAATCAGGTATGCTTTATAGAACAAATCAAGATATTTATAAAAGCATACTCTCAAATTTCATAAAGGACTCTTCAAATGCAAATTTACTACCGTAAAATTCAGTCATTAACCCTTATAGCGGCGCTATTTTCTTTAGTTGCCTGCGAAAGTAACCCTTCTCATAGACCACCGATTGGTGGAGCTATTGGTTTAGTAAATACCGATGAAAAAGGCCTGTGTTTTTTACCAAAATTTGAAACCGCATACTTAACATCAACCAAGAAATATGATGATTTAAAGTTTATAAACTTATCTTATGTGGATGTAGTACTTGGAAACGACCCATTATCTAATAAAAAAATTTGGCAAGCATCGCCAAACTCTCAAAAATACTATAAATTAGAAGAGGGCGAAAGTATCTGTATGAATGATGATTTACTAGGATTGAAAAAAAGCGAATATGCAAATTTGACTAACGACAAATACACAGTAGTAATAGGTGGAATGGATGATAAGGAAAGATATAGATTAAGATTTATTGAAAGATTTGAATATCCTATAAGATAAGCAGGCTTCACTTGTATATTAAAACCTCATATCTCTCAATATTACTTTTTTTAACAATCAGTACGTTGGGTTGTCAGAAAAAACTAGTCTACGTTGCTCCGCAGATCACGGGTCAGGTCATTGATAAGCAAACCAATCAGCCTATTGAAGGTGTCAAAACTGTGATCAATCGTCAAGCTCTTGACTACACTGATAAACAAGGTCGATTTACTGTTCCATTTACTACAGTTGAATATACTTTCAACGAACCAAGTTATCAGGAGAGTAGGTCTAGGCGAGGTGCGAGTCTTGCAATATTTAAAGAAGGCTATGAATATAAGTCATATACGAATGGAGGATTAGCTTTCACGACTAGCGCCGATGGTCAAAAAAGATATGTCAATATGGGAAAAATTTACCTGATGCCAGTACCAGCTGGTAAAGAAGCTGAGTATAAAACTGAATACTTGACTGTAGGTTATTGTAAGCCTACTCAATCTCAAAGAGAAGTCGACTGCATACCTGTAACAGAAGGTAAAACGTATGAGCAGGTGAGTCCAAATCAGCCTGTTCAATAGCATTTTCTAACGAGGTTTTAATGTATCAAAGGAAAATCACGCCTTTAATTCAGCCTTTATTACTGGCTAAAATACTATTCAGTGGTTTGTTAGCTTCTGCTTGTTCAGCGGAATCATTGATTTATGGTTATCAATGATTAAAGTTGTCCCATTAGTAAGTAGAGGTTAGGTATGAAAATACAATTATTATCTGGACTATGTTTATTATCAGCTTCATTAACTTCTTGTCAGGCAGAACCTACTACTACGCACTATCTAACGCCTATTATTACTGGCCAAGTACTAGATAAATATACTAATCAACCTATTACTAAAGCTAATGTTTTATATACAGGTAACACTTACACGCAAACCGATGAAAACGGTTATTTCAGGCTTCCTGCAATTACAACTAGTGATGATGTCTCTGATAGCGCAGAATTGAGTGAGATGGATATTTCGATTAACAAGAAAAACTATGAGGGCAAAACCTACTCGAACTTCGGTATTCAAAGAGTAAAGATAGTAAGCATTTCTGAAGTGCCTGAATATATTCATATGGGTGAATTGTATCTAGAACCGTTACCGAACAATGTAGGAATAGAAAGCAGTTATAAATATGAACAGTACATAGAAGACATGCCTTACTGCCAATCTAATGAGTCGCAAAAAGAGGTAAATTGCATTCCAATACCAGATGGAGTAAACCATGAAGATGCTTAATAAAGTCAGCTTATTTAGTATCGTTTGTCTGACAGCTTTGGTAACTACTTCTTGTACTGCACAAGAGCCTGAAGTGCTTTATGTGACGCCTTCTATAAAGGGTAAGCTCATTGACAGGCAAACTGACCAGCCCATTAGTAATGTTAAGGTTTACTTAACAGACAACATTCAAAGCACCTCTGATGACACAGGTCGCTTTGAGCTGCCTACTATGCAAAAGATAGATACAGATGAGATGGGCGCAGATTATTTTAAAGCTATAGCTAAAGATGCCAGTGTCATGATTGATACGCAAGGCTATCAACGACGTCTGTTTGCAATTGATGGTATGGCACAATTTAAGGGTAATGACTCAAAGACTCCCGTGACAATTGATCTGGGAGACATTTATTTAAAACCCTTACCTGCTGGTATACATCGCTACGGAACCGTATTTGAATATATAGATAGCATGCCATACTGCAAGCCGACTCAATCTCAAAGAGAGGTCGACTGCATACCTGTAACAGAAGGTAAAAAGTATGAGCAGGTGAGTCCAAATCAGCCTGTTCAATAGCATTTTCTAACGAGGTTTTAATGTATCAAAGGAAAATCACGCCTTTAATTCAGCCTTTATTACTGGCTACAATACTATTCAGTGGTTTGTTAGCTTCTGCTTGCTCAGCGGAATCATCAAGCATATCTGTATTATCTAATCAAAGCACCCCTACCGAGATATACAAACTTGGCTAGCCTACTACGAGGGCGACTCAGTTCCTGAAGATGATGACAAAGCTTTTAAACTGTTTCAAGAAGCTGCTACTCAAGGCTATGCACCTGCTCAACATCATATAGGCATTATGTATCACGAAGGTATTGGTGTAGATCAAGATTATCACAAAGCATTTGAGTGGGTTCAGCGAGCTGCTATACAAGGATATTCTCACGCTCAAACCGACCTAGCTATTATGTACGAAAGTGGAAAAGGTATTGATCAAAACTATAAAAAGGCCATGAAGTGGTATTTGTTATCAGCTAATAATATAGATCCTAGTAGTGCTTCTGTCGATGCTCAAGGAAATATTGGTACGATGTACTATTTTGGTAGAGGCGTGCCGCAAAGCTACACCAAAGCATTGGGTTGGTACAGAAAAGCTGCCGCTCAAGATTCAGATATGGCACAGCTTAATGTTGGTGGTCTCTACGAGAATGGTTACGGCGTTCCACAAGACTATGATGAAGCATTTGAATGGTACAAAAAAGCCGCGGATCAAGGCAATCAAGAAGCCAGTAATCGTATCGGTAGGTTGGTTATGAATGGTAAAATCGACGATGAAAGTATCGTTATTTATAGCACCCAAGAAACTGGTCTCACATTAGGTGATATTGAAAAAATGAGCCAATGATAATGACGGCTGTATGAGCCAGTTGTTGTTAGCTCATACAACCACTAATTGATGAAACATCCAACAACCCCATCACTCCGCCAAACCATCTAAAATCACTTTAACCTCAGTAACATATTGACCCAAATCTGGCTCCAAATGAAATCCCTCTATTGGTGTGGGCAAACCTTTCTGCTTGCCAAGTCTGACGATAATCACGTTCTCTTCGGGCAGCACTAATACTCTCTGACCTAAATGACCCAGCATGGCATAAAACGGAATCGGACTGTCCATATCCGTCCACACCGAATGACCGTAAACTTGCGCTTGCCCGTCTGCAAATGCTGCGGCATTGGGCGTAATCATAAACTTAACATGTTCTTTACTGAGTAGCTGCTCGCCTTGCCACTCGCCACCGTTTAATAATAGCTGCCCAAATTTGGCAAAATCTAAAGCGCTGGCATTGAGACAGCAATATACTTTTTCGATGCTCTCTGAGCCATCAAGCGACCAATAAGCGTCGCCTTGCATACCGAGTGGTTGCCAAAACTTCTCTTCTAGATAACTAGAGATGGTATAGCCATGCGGCTCTAAAGCACGCGACAAAGCTATGCCAAGCATTTGCGTATCGCCGGACGAGTATTCAAACTGGTCAACACAAGGCTCAACAAAGTCACGATTGACCATTTGCTTAACTAAATCATGACCATAATACGATTCGGCTGTAGGATTGATAGGAAAGTAATAATCTTCCGTCCAATCATAGCCCGAAGTCATCGCTGAGAAATCTGCGAGGGTACAATTTTGCGCATACTTGTTATCCGCATATTCAGGTAGCCACTTGGTAATTGGCTCATCAACGCTTGATATATAGCCATCTTCCACGGCTTTGAGATACAGCATGGTGGTGACGGTTTTTGCCATCGAGAAGCTGTTGGTATGCGAGTCGGCACTGTAACCTTGCCAATAATTTTCGTACAGCAGCTTGCCATCTTTGATAATGGCAAAGGCAACGGTTTCGTCAGTATCCAAAGCATTTTTCAAGGTAGGCGTAAGTTTGACTTGCCCAAAGTTAGCATCTTTGTCCCATTCAATAGTATCTTTTGCGCGGATAGTACGGTTATCAAAATCGATATAATCATCGATATTGGCGGTATTTTCACCTTTCAGATAAGTGAGCTGTAAGCCACGGAAGATATAAGCATTACCGGTCACTACTAAGCCCAAGCTGATAATAATGAGTAGCGCTACAATAGGCAAAACGATCCATTTAAACAGGGTCTTTAACACTACCATTATAAAATCCTTTTTTATGGCGTGGTTGATAGGTACGACTATCGTTGATAGGGTTTAATTTAGCATGAATAGGGAGTTTTGGGAGGTGGTTTTTTGAGTTTGGAGCTACTCCCTGCCCTCCGCTCATATCTACTCATCTGGGCGAGGCGTTGGCACGGTTTGAGTCGTTACTGTTGCCTCGACACCACATCAAAACCTAGCCATCGCAACTCGCCCAAACGAGCAGGATAACCACTACAGTCAGGGCTAAACCGCATCGTAAGGCGACTACTATTAGATAAAAACCATAAAGAGTTGGACAAAAGTTAATATTTATAAATACTTAAATACTTAAATGCTTTTAGTTGCTTCTCATCAATAAAGTATAAATTCCCTCTCGGTCTTGAGCATGCAACATATAATTTATTTAGCGTTTGGGCATTTAACTTATGTAATTCATTATTATGATATGCTTTACATGTCTTAGTATTTAAGATAACACATACGTCGTTGTACTGATCTGCACCTTTTACTGCACCCCAATTAGCAGTATTTCCAATGTACTTATTACTACTTTGATAAAATAGTTTAACTATTGAGTTATCAGTAGCAATTTTATCAATGTCAACCCTATCATCTATAAACTCTACATCAACTTCATCAGTTCTATGTGAATCAAATGAAATTCCTAATTTTTGGTATATAAAGTTACAAATAGTTGGGCTACATCTATAACTTTTAGAAAGCGCACTTTCATCAATCTCAAAACCTGCTTTGATTAGTTCCTTGCAATATTTTTGATAGTCATCGTGTAAGCTTTTTCTAGTTTGTCCATCTCGACTTGTATCGAAGGTATGTTGATAAAAATCACCGACTAATAGTATTTCCTTTGTTGAATTGACTAGCTTACAAATAAAATTGAAATCGTTTGAAGCAAAGTCTTGTACTTCATCAAAGCAGATTAGGTCAAAATATTTATCTATTCTTGCAATAACTTCATCGATTGCACCAGCCTCAATTAAAAGCTTAGCTACTCTATTCGAATAGAGGCGATTATGACCATTCATCCAATGTAAACGACTTTTTTTTTGACTACGCTGTATGTGTTGTGGAAGAGAATTCAGGAATACTAAACCTTTGGTTTTTAGCTCGTAACCACAAATAGGTCTAAAACAAAAAACATATATAAATGAGAAGTATGAGTAAACTTTAATACCATTTGGTATATAGCCAAACTTATTTATAATTCGCTGTTTAAGCTGTTTAGTATTCAGATCTGTATACGTGACAATTAAAGCTCTTATATTTTCGTCGAGCTTATCTATAATGGTACTGGACTTTCCTGAACCTGCAACGGCTAGAATTACTCGTTTATCCATACTATTGCCCTCTCTATATAGTCAGGCACTTTTAAAAAGACTTGATCAGAATCACATTTTTCAGAAATTCTATAGGCAGCTTCAGCTTTATTATCTAACATGTAATCCAACGGTAGTTTCTGAATACTGCCGTTATTAAATAGATTGTCACAAAAAATTTTATTATCCTTATAAACACATATTTCAAAAGTCGTACGTGATGTATCGTCTGAATCGTAAAACACTTTTATATTACTTTGAGGATATTCCGAATAATTATCGATACAATTTTTTTGAGCATCTCCATCATTATCACGAATAACAGCAACCCTTATATTTAATATTTTTGCTAAATCCAAGTACCTTTTAAAACTCAATCCGTCTACTGAGATAATATGAATAGCATCATCTTCAAGGTTGCGACTTTGATTATGATATAAATTATCAAATAGCATATACTCTGCATCACCTTCTACTAAAATAACTTTAGTAGACAAAATGAACTCTAAAATATTATTGTCAGGTGCTTTCATGAAAAACTTAGCGGTATCAATCGAAAGGTTTTTAAGTGTAGCAATACTTATACCTGTACTATTTAATAGAATTGAGTTTCTTAAATTCAACCTACTACTAATTAGACTATTATGAGTAGCGATGATAATCTGATTTTGTTCAGAATCCGAAATTCTTGATACTAATCGCTTCATATTAGTATGGCTTAAATGATTTTCAGGTTCTTCAAGCAGTAGTACATCTATATTCCTATTCGAACTTTGTGATAAAACGAACTCAGTTTTGATAAAGCATTGCTGACCCTTACCTCTTTCATCAATTGGGATGCTATCTTCCATTAAACCTATATCCGTCTCTAAGTTTGATTTGGAACTTGAACGTATAGCAAAGTCGTAGCTGCCAACCATAGTGCTATTTATACTTGTTAAATGATTTGCTGAAAAACTTTCTTTATGCTGTCTATACTCATTTTTTAATTGAACACGCTGAACATCGTTGACAGTTGAATAATAAACAGTCTTTGTGTACTCTTTGTTGGCATATTCACTGCTAATCTGTGAATTATCAATCGTTAGTGTTGAGAGAAAACGGCTGTAACCTGAATAAGACTCACCACTGAAAGTAAAAAAACTAACTATATAGAATTCGAAAGGAAAACAAGAAGGATTTTGTACTAATAACTGTGTTATCTCTTTAGACAAATCATCACTGGGTTTTATAACTAAGTGAAGCCCTGCTGTATTTATATTATCAGAGTTATGTTTGCCTGTTAATTCAGACTTCGAGTCTTCATTGAGAAAAATTTCAACATGTATTTCAGGTAAATCACTGATAGATTTTTGAGCAAGCTGTATAAAGTCAGTACAGACTTCTTTTGTAAATAAAGACTCAATACCAATTGTCTCAACTCTACTACGACTTCCTTTTGCAACTAAATCAATTGCTTGGATTATTGAGCTTTTCCCTGATTCATTATCACCAATAATAGTATTGATACCTTGATCAAAGTTTACTTCTAACGATTTGAATCTTTTAAAATTTTCAAGCTTTATTTTCTTAATATACTGCAAATTTAACCCCCTTATAGTTATTCATATTAATCTAATAAAACTATTAACTTTACAGACATTTGATTGGTTACGCTACCTCAAAATTACTTTACATACTAATAGTAAAATTCCAAGCCAAAAAAAACGGCAAGATAATCCACCTTACCGCTTTTATATCTAACCTAAACTGTTAAAACCTTAAATCGCTGCCGCAACCTCAGCACCATCACGAATCGCGCGTTTGGCATCCAGTTCAGCAGCAAGCTTGGCACCACCGATAAGATGATATTGTGCGTCCGGTGCATCACCGACATTTGGCATTAACTCAACGACAGACTCTTGACCGGCACAGACCACGACGCTATCGACACGGAGCAACTGAGTTTGACCTTGGTTATTGGTAATCCAAACACCTTCATTGGTGATTTTGTCATACTGCGCACCTGATACTTGGATGACACCGTGTGATTTAACGTGTGCGCGATGTACCCAGCCTGAGGTTTTATTGAGACCTGCGCCTAAGCGGCCTTTGGTGCGCTGCATCAGATAGACTTGGCGAATAGGCTTGATGGCTTCAGGCTTAATCAGACCACCCTCAGTTTGGTAATCGGTATCAGAAGTTACGCCCCATTCTTCACGCCATTCGCTAATCGATTGTGCTTTTGGACGATAGCTTGGGTCTTTTAGCAGCTCAGGACCTAGCTCATCAAGCGGCTGACCATGCTTAGCGGTCAGATATTCACTAACATCAAAACCAATACCACCCGCACCGATGACGGCAACGGTATCACCAACTGATTTCTCGCCAGAGAGCAATTCAGCATAGCTCATCACTTGCGGTAGGTCTGCTCCTTCGAGTTTACCTGCTAAGCTTCTAGGAACAACACCAGTGGCAACGATGACATGATGAAACTTGGCTTTTTCTAACATGGCTTTATCGACTTTGGTATTGAGCTTAATCTCCACGCCTAAGTGCTCAAGCTCATTGATATAGTAGCGAATGGTTTCAAAGAACTCTTCTTTACCAGGGATGACTTTGGCGTAGTTAAATTGCCCGCCTAAGATGTCTTTTGCTTCAAACAAAGTCACATCATGACCGCGCAAAGCGGCAACGTGCGCCGCTGACATGCCCGCGACACCGCCACCGATGACGGCGACCTTTTTAGGTTTTTTAGTTTTCTTATAGACCAATTCAGTCTCGTAGCAGGCTTGGGGGTTGACCAGACACGTCGAGCGTTTATTGGCAAAAGTATGGTCGAGGCAAGCTTGGTTACAAGCGATACAAGTATTAATGCGATCGGATTGACCATTTTTGGCTTTGTTGACCCAATGGGCATCGGCTAAAAATGGACGCGCCATTTGAATCATGTCCGCCTGACCACTGGCGACAATCTCTTCAGCCGTATCGGGCATGTTAATACGGTTGGCCGCCATCATCGGAATAGTGATATGCTTTTTAATTTCAGCGGTAAAGTCCACAAAAGCGGCACGCGGTACGCTGGTTACGATAGTCGGTACACGGGCTTCATGCCAGCCGATACCCGTATTCATGATGGTTACACCCGCTTCTTCTAGCGCCTTGGCAACGATGATAACTTCATCCATGACGTTGCCGTCTTTGACCAAATCAATGACTGACAAACGAAACAGGATAATAAAATCTTCACCAGTCGCCGCGCGTACTGCTTTGACGATATCAACAGCGAATTTCATACGATTTTGAATGTCACCGCCATACTCGTCCGTTCGTTTATTGACATGACGCGATAAAAACTGATTCAGCAAATATCCTTCTGAGCCCATGATTTCAACACCATCATAACCCGCCTGCTTAGCCAATTTTGCAGAGCGAGCATAGTCTTCGACCGTTTGCTCGATGTTTTTGATGCTCATCTTACGGGGTTTAAATGGCGAGATTGGTGACTTAATCGGGCTTGATGACACCACAAATGGCTGATAGCCATAACGACCACTGTGCAAGATTTGCATAATGATTTTGCTGTCATGTTTATGCGCTGCACGAGTGACACGCTGATGATTAATCACGTCAGCTTTACTGTTCATCGTGCCACCAACAGGCGACAACCAGCCTTCGCGATTGGGCGCAATACCACCCGTAATCATCATCGCCACGCCGCCTTTGGCACGCTCTGCGAAGTATGCTGCCAGCTTACCGTAATTATAAAAACGGTCTTCAAGCCCTGTGTGCATCGAGCCCATAACCATGCGGTTTTTAAGCGTGGTAAAGCCCAAATCTAACGGCTCAAATAAATGCGGATAGTGTTCGTTGGTGCTGGCGGTGTCAATCGTATTGGCAGTGCGGCTGGCGGTCATATCATTTTCCTTATGAATAATTTGCTGGGAGTGTTTCGTGAGAATAGTGATGCTATGGGATTTAGCGTTACCGCTATCGTAACACACCGCCATTATTATCAGCTATGCAGACAAACGACTGATCAGTGAACACTAAGCTAATAACAGCGCTAAGTGACATCTTTTAGAAATAAGTGACTTCTTTTAGAAAGGATCTTGCTGGTAAATGGTTAAAAAAACGCCACAAAACCCGCTAAATTTTTGCTTGTGACTGTCTATACTTAACAGTTACTGCTACAGTAGTTTCAATACATATTGCCTCACTGCATACTAGAACGACGATAAAGGATTATCAACATGACTGACTTTCATACGGGTCTGGGCAAAAATGCTGCCAACTACCAACCGCTTACTCCTATAGATTTTATTATTCGCAGCGCGCAGGTTTATCCTGACAAAACTGCGATTATCTATGATGACCTAGAGCACAATGACCTCACGCAGACATGGCAACAGACTTACGATCGTTGTCGGCAACTGGCTGACGGCCTGCGTAAACTCGGTATTGATAAAAACGATACCGTCGCAGTCATGATGCCGAACACCCCAGCGATGGTCGAATGTGCATTTGGTGTACCCATGTCAGGCGGCGTACTTTGTACCTTAAACACCCGTCTCGATATCAATGCGCTTACCTTTTGTCTGCAACACTCAGAAGCCAAAGTGCTGATTTTGGACAGCGAATTTGCTGAGCACGCTGAAATTATTGATGAAGCGTTTCCCAACCTCATCATCATTCATGCAACCGATGCTGCTGTCGATACCGAGCATTTTGGGCAAATGACTTATGACGAGCTACTTGCCAGCTCCGACAGTTTAGACAATTGGGAAAAACCATTAGACGAATGGGATGCCATTGCCCTCAATTATACCTCTGGCACAACTGGCAAACCCAAAGGTGTGGTTTACCATCATCGTGGTGCGACACTGAATGCCCTCTCCAATATCTTAGATTGGGATATGCCCAAGCATCCTATTTATTTATGGACGTTGCCGTTATTTCATTGTAATGGCTGGTGTTTCCCATGGACGATCGCTGAGCGTGCTGGGGTCAATGTCTGCTTGCGTAAGATTGAAGCTGATTTAATTTTGCAGCTAATTGCTAAGCATAAAGTCAGCCATTATTGTTCAGCGCCTGTGGTACATAATATGATTGCTGGCGGCAAACCTGAATATAAAGAAGCGATTAACCATGAAGTGCATGGCTGGGTCGCTGGTGCGCCGCCGTCTGAAACTATGCTTGCCGCTATGGAAGCAATGGGCTTTCATATCTCCCATGTTTATGGTCTTACTGAGGTTTATGGGCCGGTCACCGTCTGTGCAGAACAAGAAGAATGGGATACGCTTGATGTCGCGGCCCGTGCGCAAAAGAAATCACGTCAAGGGGTCACGTCACATTTGATGACTGGATTTGAGGTCTTTAAACAAGGCACCACTGAATCCGTTGCTGCTGATGGCGAAGAGATGGGCGAGCTGGCACTGCGCGGTAATATGGTGATGAAAGGTTATCTAAAAAGTCGTAAAGCCACCGAAGAAGCCCTTGCCGACGGTTGGTTCCGCACCGGTGATTTGGGCATCAAATATCCTGATGGCTACATCAAAATCATGGACAGGCTTAAAGATATCATTATCTCAGGCGGTGAGAACATCTCTAGCATCGAAGTCGAAAACGTTTTATATAAAATGCCTGAAATCCAAAGCTGTGCCGTCGTCGCCGCGCCGCATGATAAATGGGGCGAAGTACCCGTCGCCTTTATCGAAATTCATGAAGGCAGCACCTTACAGCGCGATACCGTCATGGAGCATTGCAAACAGCATTTGGCGGGTTTTAAAGTCCCTAAATATATCGTGTTTGCAGAAATTCCAAAAACCAGCACGGGTAAAGTACAGAAGTTTGAGCTGCGTCAAGCCGCCAAATCATTGGCACATGAAACGCCTAAAGTCACGGCCAGTACTAAATAATAGCTTTTGAGAAACTTGCGCTTTGAGCAACGTGCATAAAAAAGGGTCAGTCTAATCATTAGGCTGACCCTCTTTTCTTTAATTAAAAACATAAAACTTATTATTATAGGCGGTCCGCCATAACATGAACACAGAGCTACTGGTATTAATTTTGCGCAGCCTCTGTCTGCATAGGCACAGCAAGCAAGGAAAATTAATATCAGTAGCGCGTTATAATACTGGTACTGATTTTATTTAGGACTGACTATAACCAAACGACTAATCAAGCTTAGGTTCAAGCCATTGATAAACTAGCATGCCGACGATCATCGCTGGGATAAAGACATAGGCCTGCCATTGTCCTGTCCCAAGTAGCACGATACCCGGTCCTGGGCAAATACCCACCAAGCCCCAGCCGATACCAAAGAGCATCGCCCCGACTAGCAACTTCTTATTAATATCAGTTTTAGTTGGCATCTCGATTAAGGTGCCAATCCAGCTATTCTTTTGGCGCTTAGCCAATTGCACGCCGACCATTGCCACTATCAATCCGCCACCCATCACCAGTGCTAGAGAAATATCCCATGCACCAAAAACGTCCAAGAATCCTTGGACTTTCACAGGATCAGTCATGCCTGATATCAGCAGCCCCAAGCCAAATAATAGCCCAGCCAGTAATCCAATTATATTTTTTAGCATTATTGTGTCTCGCACTTAATATGTTAATCCAAGCTGTTATAAGCAGCTTTTATAAATAGTATTAACGCCGCCTGAGCAACGTGCCGCCTATATCGCTACTTAAATCATGCCCAAAATATGACGACCAAGATAAACCGTCATAACACCAAAGAGCATAAAGGTTACTGTTGCTACCATCGAGCGTGGTGACAGGCGTGCATTACCGCAGATTCCATGACCGCTGGTACAGCCTGAGCCCAAACGCGTACCGAAGCCGACCAGCAATCCTGCGCCGATTAATAAGGGTAAAGAGGTGCTGATTTCGACATCAGGTAGTGGTCTTGCCAGCTGATATAGCAATGGTGAGACGATGAGACCAAATATAAAAAGCACTTGCCACATCTCGACGCGCTTGGGCTTTAAGAGGCTTGAAAAAATACCACTGATGCCGGCAATACGGCCAATGCCTAACAGCAGGATGACAGTCGCCACTCCCAACATTAAGCCACCTACTGAAGATATCGGTGTAAATGCTTGCCAGTCTACTTGTATGCTCATAATATTTACCTAAGCTTATTTTCATCCAAAATAACTTTAAAATCATTTTATAAAAAAACATTATATTATAAAATATAATAAAAAGGTAAAAAAAATACTGAACCTATTGTTATAAAGGCTCAGTATTTTTAAGTTGAACATACCTTTTGCAAAAATTTGAGTAGTAAGTAAAACAAGCGTAAGCACTACACCAAGTAGGCTAAGTAAGTTTTACGCAGCTAATCATATTTTTTGGATAGGTACTATTTCGCCAATACTTTATCAAGCGCGCTTTCAAAGCGTTGTACCGCACCATCAACGTCTGTCAATTTATCTAAACCGAATAGACCCAAACGGAAGGTTTTAAAATTTTCTGGCTCGCCAACTTTTAGCGGTACGCCAGCAGCGATTTGCAAGCCCGCCTCAGCAAAGGCACTACCTTTATGCATGTCATCACGCTCAGTGTAAGCTACCACAACGCCTGGCGCTTCAAAACCTTTTGCCGCAACGCTTTCGACGCCTTTGTCTTCTAGTACTTTACGAATACGGTTGCCAAGCTCCCACTGCGCCTCAGACAGTTTGTCGAAGCCAACTTCTTTGGCCTCATTAATAGTATCGCGGAACTGACGCAGGCCATCGGTTGGCATCGTTGCATGGTAAGCATGACCACCATTTTCATAGGCGCGCATGATGTTTAACCATTGCTTAAGATCGAGACTAAAGCTATCAGATTCTGTGCTCTCGACTTTTTTGACGGCAGCGTCGCTAAGCATGACAAGACCGGCACAAGGGGTGCTGCTCCAGCCTTTTTGTGGCGCGCTGATAAGCACGTCAATGCCCAAGGCTTTCATATCGAGCCATACACAACCTGATGCGATGCAATCGATGACCAATAAGCCACCAACGCTATGGACGGCTTCGCCCAATGCTTTGATATAGTCATCTGGTAAAATGATGCCAGCTGAGGTTTCGACGTGCGGAGCAAAGACGATGGCGGGTTTTTGTTCTTTGATTTTTGCTACAGCGACGTCGATATCGACTGGTGCAAATGGCTTTGGCGCTTCCGTATCTTCCGTACGATCAGCGGTTAATACCTTCGATGACTTAGCAATGTTGCCTTTTTCTAAGATTTGCGTCCAACGATAGCTAAACCAGCCATTACGGATAATCAGACAATCTTCATCCTTTGCCAATTGACGCGCGACAGCTTCCATCCCATAAGTGCCAGAACCCGGCACGATAGCAACGGCATCGGCGTTATAGACTGACTTTAGCTCACTAGATAAGTCGTTCATTACTTGTTGAAAGACCTTGGACATATGGTTAAGGGCGCGGTCAGTGTAAACCACTGAATATTCTAATAGGCCATTTGGATCAATATCTTGACGTAATGCAGTCATGGAACGCTCCTAGTTTATGGTTAGATAATTTGATGGCGCTTAAGTCTCAGTACAGCCATATCCAAATATGGATAAAGCCTAGGTATTAATACCGGATAAGAAACCAGAAAGCGACTAAATAGGCTAAAAATGAATATTGATAAAGCCTATAAACACTAAGCCAATATATTCATAGCCACACGCTTAGCGAACACCAGTACGGTATCTTAATCCAAACCATTTAATTAATGAGAGCTTGATATTAGCACTGATACCGAGGGTTGACAACGATACGTCTAGGCAATGATATGACTTGCACTGTTGACTGTTTATTGGTAAATGCGGCGCTCATCAACGTCGACGATTGGTATCTTTTAGCCCTGAGACAACGAAATCTAACAATTCACTGTCCCCTTCGCGCGCCGCTTTGCGCATCAGCTTGGATGGCGCATGGGTCAAGGTTTGAGTTAAGCGTCTCGACAGCTCGGTGATGATATCTTCAGGGCTAGCACCTTCAGCGTTCAGCTTAGCAATGGATTCATTGAGCAATTTATCCACTTGGTCGTGGGTACGCTCGCGATACTGCTGAATGTCTTTGCCGACTTGGCGCACTTGAAAGCGTCGATCCATTTCAACGACCAATTGACTAACGAGCAGCTCCGCATCTACTGCTGCTTGCCGACGCTGTTCAATATTGCCCGCGATGACATGTTGCAAGTCATCGACAGAATACAGATACACATCATCGATACGGCTCACGGTCGAATCGATATCACGTGGCACCGCCAAGTCTATCATCAGCATTGGCTGATAACGGCGACGTTTCAGCGCTTGCAACGTCATGGTTTTATCAATCAATAAATCCATACTACCACTACAACTACTCACAATATCGGCTTCCGCCAACACTTGCGGCAACTCTTGTAAAGCTCTGACTTCCACACGTCGTCCAGGCTTGCGCAGTTCAGCCGCTAGAGCCTCAGCACGCTCAGGATTGCGGTTACAAATAATCACCCGCCCTACCCCAAGTCCGGCAATATGAGTGGCGACTAGACGATTCATTTCACCAGCGGCGACCACCAACAGAGTACGATTGGGCAAGTCATCAAAAATCTGCGTGACCAGCTTGGCAGCAGCGAAGCTAAGCGATACTGCTTGAGCGCCAACCTTGGTCTCATTACGTACCCGTTTGGCAGCAGCAAACACCTGATCGACAATCCAGCCTAGCTGATTGCTCAAGGCTTTTTGATCTTGCGCCAGATGTACAGAGCGCTTAATTTGACCGAGTATCTGCGGTTCGCCCAATATCATAGAGTCCAGCCCGGCAGCGACGCGCAGCCAATGAGTCAGCGCATGAGTATCACGGTGCACATAAAGATAAGGGTCAATCTCTGCAAGCGACAATTGCTTAAAGTTAGCCAGCCAAGTTTTAATCTTCATGATATGGGCGCTGACGGCCGCTGAGGAGACAGTATTGTTGAGCGCCATATTGTTAGGCTTACCACTAGAGTCACTGCCAGAAGAGGATAACTTGGCATCATCGACATTTGGCTGTGCTGGCACAAACAAGGTCTGCGGCACGATGGCATAAATCTCAGTGCGGTTGCAGGTGGAGACGATCACGCTGCCATCAGTAAAGGCCTCTAATTGCTCAAGGGCAATAGTCACGTCTTCGCCCACGAGCGCCAAGCGCTCTCGTAGAGCGACTGGTGCGGTTTTGTGATTGACCCCAATGACCACTAATCTCATTATTGATAGACCATAAATATAACGTTCACCTGCCAGTCAAGCATGCGTATCGTTTGCCAGAAGCAGTTTTTGTAAGTTAAAAGGCAGTTTTTAGCAGACAGCGCTTAAAGGAAAACCTAAAATCGCTTATTATATCATTATTGCCAGCTTTATTTAATACTCGCCCACCTGTGATGACTATTTGCTTGTATCTGGTTGACTGTATCTG
Organism: Psychrobacter sp. 78a-MNA-CIBAN-0178; assembly: GCF_040309625.1. NCBI lineage: Bacteria > Pseudomonadati > Pseudomonadota > Gammaproteobacteria > Moraxellales > Moraxellaceae > Psychrobacter > Psychrobacter sp. 78a-MNA-CIBAN-0178. The sequence continues at coordinate 5,522 of NZ_JBEOOZ010000020.1, read as the reverse complement.
GGCGCATGAGTAACAAATCAACTACCTCATAAACTTTTAAGACGATTATTTGAGTAACACGGGCGCTATTGTTTATCCCCTCAATCTAATCTTATAATGTTGGTCATGGGTACTGGCTACCGATGTCTGTTTTAAAATCAACACGATAAAATTGCCTTATGAATGGGTAAACAATAGGTGTATACGGCTATTTATGATTTTTTTTGAGTCATCATTTCGATCACAACTTGTGCATAACGATCAATCTAGCCTTCGCGCTTTATTACACGTCATTATTGAACGTCTATGCCAACGTTATAAGCTAACATTATCGTTGGCCATTTGTTTGTGCCTAGCCTCACCCACTCAGGCCAATCCGCTCGACCCATCTGATATTCATAACAGTCAATCCTCAGTAAACCAGCCTTCAGCCGCAATGATGAATACAGATGCGGCTAATCGCGAATGGTCTATCAAGGATTATGATGTCGATAATACATTTGCCAATGAGCCAACACAGAATGAGTCAACAACGACCGTAACCAGCGTAGCAAATGTAAATAGCTTAGCACCGACGATTGCCGCACAACCGACGCTGACAGAACCAAGCTTATATGCGCTTTTGGACGCAGAATTTGCTGCTGATCGCAACGATACACGCCGTGCTGTGACGATTTATAAGCAGCAATCCTTTAAAGAAGATGCGACCGCAGTGTTTGAGCGCGCGCTTAGCTTATCTTTGCGTAATGAAGGTATCGAGGACTCCTTGCAGTTTGCCAAAACGTGGCAAGACCAAAACCCCGATCATGTACCAGCATGGTTTTACGTGGCGCATTTGGCCTTGCGTGCGCACGACTATCTGTTGGCGGGTGAGACCTTAAATCGTATCTTGCGTTATGACCCTAGGGCAGACTTAAGCGAAATTCTTATCGGCATTTATCCCAACACTGATGATGACAAGCGTGAATTACTCGCCGCCCTACAGCCACTGGATAGTGAACAAAATGCCTCGTTGTCGGTGTTAAAAGCAGGCTTGCTTTACCAATTCAACGAACCTGAGATCGCCATCGTCCATATCAATCGCGCGCTGGAGCGTCAGCCTGACTATGTGCCTTTTATTACCCTAAAAGCCGATATATTGCGCAAAATAGAAGCGCCAGAGACGGTGATTAACTATGTCAGCCAAGCGCGCCTGCGTAACCCCGACAGCAAAAACTTATACCTATATGAGATTCGCTACTTATTGGATCTGAAACAAAGCGAGCAAGCGTGGCAGCTATTACTAGCGGCGCACAATCGCTTTAGTGATGATGCTGAGATTACCTTATTGGCCGCATTGGTCAGCTTAGACATCGAAGAATATTCTAGTGCCGATCGGCTACTCAATATGTTAGCAAAAAGCCCCGCTTACCTTGACCAAGCTTATTATTACCTTGGTATCAGTGCCGAGCGCCAACAACGCTTTGAGCAAGCCAAGTACTATCTGAATGGCGTCATGCAAGAAGACTTGGTGCTAGAGGCGCGTAAAAAAGTCGTGGGTTTTGAATTGCTTAACGATGACGTAGACGCCGCCATCGCCACCTTAGAAAAACTACGCAAAGAATTCAGCGTCTTTGCCCCTGATACTTATGTGCTGCAAGCCGATATTTTGTGGCAGCAGAATGAGCCAGATGAAGCGCTGCGTTTGTTGACGCGAGCGGCGCGCAAATATCCTAATAGTGAGATGCTACTGTTTGCCCGTGCTCAGCTGTTAGATGATAAAGACGACTACGTGGTCAAACGCACCTTGCTCAATCACTTGCAAGCGCTCGATCCTAACAACCTCTCTTATCAGCTCAGTTACGCTCAGCTATTGCTGGCCAACGAGCGTAGCTCTGCGCAAGGCTTGGCGCTAGCGACAGCGATTATCCAAATCCGCTACGATGATCCGCGTTACGATAACGAGCTGCATCTGCAAGCGCTCAACGTACTAGCAAGTAATGCCTTGGCCAATGAAGACTATCGCCAAGTGATTGACTATCTACAAACCCCTTACGACGTCTTACCGACTCTACGCTCAGGAACGCTGTTGCTGCGTGCTTATCAAGGTCTGGGCGATAATGACAAAGTCGACGCCTTACTCACCGACCTACAGCAGCGCTTCTCGTTTGGGCAACACAATGTTAATGACCGCATACAGCTGTATTAACAGCGGTTTGGATTATCTTCAATCAATATTTTGTATAAATAATCAGTTATACCATTACGCCAGTCATTCAAGCACAAGTTATCAAAGCTACAAGGCACTTATAAGAAGCTAACAGCGGCGTATAAATGGGTAACAAATTCAGCTTAAGCTATTATCTTTGTTAATTTTGAGGAAGTATCATGTCAGTATTACAAACAATCCCTTTTCAAGCCAATAAACTGGGTCTATTGACGGCTTTGACAGCAGCCATTTTGGTGACGACTGGCTGTCAATCGTTAAAAGCTAACAGTGGCACAAACCAGCCTAGTAGTACCGTACAGGGACAAAGCGTCCAGCAGCCACAAAAACTTGAGAGCTTCAATATCACTGGTAAAATTGGCGTTACGACACCTGCTAATGATGCTAACGGTGCCCAAGGCGGCAGTGCTTTTTACGCGTGGGGACAACAAAGCGACCGCTTTGCGATTGAGTTGATTGGCGCGCTAGGCATTGGCAAAACCAACATCGAATATAATGGTCAATCAGCGACCTTAGTCAGTGAAAAGACCGGAACCTTAACTGCTGCTGATCCTGAAACCTTGCTCAAAAAAGCCACGGGCTGGCAAGCGCCGATATCCCAAATGCCCTACTGGATATCTGGTCGCCCAGCGCCTTCAGACAGCGCACCCACTCTTGACAATCAAAATCGTTTAATCAGTTCAGTGAACGGTGAATGGCAAGCCAGCTTTACGTATAAAGGCAATGATAAACTGCCAAACAAAATCAGCGCCGTACAATCACAAGGCAATAAAGTCGTCATGACGATTGACCATCAGAATCGTTAAAGCATTGAAATATTGAGACATTCATAAATCAAATGGCGATGCAAAATAATATGAGCGCTAAAACGACCATCACTCGCTTATCCCCAGCAAAAATCAATCTGTTTTTGCACATTACTGGTAAGCGTACTGATGGCTATCATAATTTACAAACCGTTTTTCGCTTGCTCGATTGGGGCGATTATCTCCATTTCTCAGTCATGAATAAGACGACGATTTTTACGGTAGACAATACGCTAGATGCGGATAAGCTTTGTCATCAGCTACTGATATTGACTGGCGCAGACGCAATAACGGTCAGCATTGAAGACAATCTCATTTTTAAAGCCGCACGCGCATTGCTAGCGTTTGCCATAGAATCAACCAAACTACCTAAGCAACTAGCGTCAGTGCAAATTACTCTAGATAAGCATTTGCCGATGGGTGCAGGCTTGGGTGGTGGTTCGTCCAATGCCGCGACAACTCTACTAACATTAAATGAGATTTGGCAGCTGAATTTAACGTGTGAGGAGCTTATAGAAATCGGTGCAAAAGTGGGTGCGGACGTACCCATATTTATCTTTGGGCAAGATGCGATTGCGATGGGTATTGGCGAGGAGCTGACAGCGATTGATTTGCCTGAGCAGCAGTATTTAGTGCTAACACCAAACGCGCATGTGAATACCGCCAAACTGTTCGCCCATCCTGAATTACAGCGCGATATTACGCCACTGTCAATTGAGACGATTAAAAATCAGTCTAATGACTATGATCAACATTTAAATGCGCCTTACCAAAATGTCTTTACGCCCGTGGTTATCAGCCTTGCCCCTGCTGTCGATGAAGCGCTTCAGTATTTGCAACGTTTAGAAGAGCAAGCACTAGGAACAGCACGAATGACTGGCTCTGGTAGTGCGGTATTTTTGCCGTTAGATGTGAATGTTGCTAGTGATAAGGCACTCTTGGCAAAGTGGATTAAATGTGCGCCTTGTGAAGGGTATGTAGTTAGGAGTTTGTAGCTAGTCATTTTTTACAATTCAGAGCTTGGTTTCGATAATATAACCAGTACATACCAACATATTCCAGCTAAACCAAGATATAGCACTGATAGACCAAATTTATGAATGGCAAAGTGAATTATGCCAGCCAAAGCAGCACAAATGGCTACCGTCAAAAATAGAATAATTCCAATTGCACCAGCGCAACCCGCTTCATTAGCGGCTAATTCTTGAGATTTCTTTAGCGTTTGCTCTTCTTCAATAGACCTTTTAGGCGTGGCTTTTCTAAGCCGCTTATCATGTTTGTAGAACCAGTAACTAGGAAAACCAAATAGTAGGAACGTTAAAAACCATTGACGACGATCTGTACGCTGCTCTGCCCTAAAATAAGCAAGCTGATCTTCGTATCTGTATAGCTTCTTGCCATCAACACTGATTTCATATACGACATTACCAATCCAGGTACCTGGCTGATAGAGAATATTCGCGGTTTGTCCAGAATAACCATAGGCTTGACTACAACTATCACGGTCATAATATTTACAATGTAGCCTTGTATCCCTAATTAGTAATGATGATGACGTGTTCTTACCTACTCGACGGTTAAATGGCTCATCTGGAATAACCCCACTCACTTGTTCTAGCTTAGTTTTATCTTCAGCAATTTTTGTAAAAGATATACTTGAGTTAAAGAGAAATGTAATAATTATAATAAATGGTATGATACCGGTAATAACATTATACCCATTACTCGAAATAACAGGCTTAAGGTAGGTTCGCGTTACTAGAGCAGATAAAATTAAAAAGAAAAGCATATAGGCTGAAACCATAGAGTCAGCGATAAAAACACCTATCACTGGAAATACTATCGCGTAAACTAAACTTGTATAAAAAAACTGCTTAGGCGTTGGTTTAACGAACCACTGTTTTATACCCAAGAAACTATCCCTTATTGGCTATTTATATAAATATAATTATTTGACTTCTATTGTATGTAATTTAAAGAACTGTAGACATTAAGTATAAAGAATTTTTTTATATTTTAAAAAATGTTGCTCTAGACAAACCCTATCTAAGCTCACCTATGCAATCCTACAATAAAATGTCATTAACTCGTCAATTCTTATGGTCGATTTCTGCCATTCACCTATCAAAACCATCCCATTACGAATAAAAGCCATAAAAAGCCGCAAATGACTTGCAAAATCTGAAAATCTACTTATAATAGGTCGCCTCAATAGGGGTATAGCCAAGTTGGTAAGGCATCAGGTTTTGATCCTGACATCCGTTGGTTCGAGTCCAGCTACCCCTGCCATTTTTAGTTCGGATTGCTGTTTTATAGCAATTGACAACACCTTTCCTATTTCGGTATAGTTCGCAATGAACACCGTTAGGGAACGCCGTCTTAGACGGTTAATAGGTAACGACGCTAGTCTAATTTTTTATTAGTATTCAGCGCTCGTACTGCCTAGTACATTACAGGGGTATAGCCAAGTTGGTAAGGCATCAGGTTTTGATCCTGACATCCGTTGGTTCGAGTCCAGCTACCCCTGCCAT